>NZ_JBFODM010000091.1:0-92656 GCF_040908325.1 Aeromonas sp. R4-1 | reverse complement strand
GCTTGCGCGTAGTCTTCCCAGCACTGTGCTTTACGCAATCTGGCCAAGGGCGTCTTGGTCAGAACGGTGCTGGTGCGCAGACACAGTTTGCAACGGTAGCGGCGCAGCCCCCGACTCCATCCCCAAGGCGCCAGCTGGGTAACATCGGCCTGACAATGGGGGCAGCCACTGCATGCCGGTAACTGAGTATTGAGCGAGGTAATCGTGTGGGGTGCAGTGAGCTCCTGCTGAGCAACACGGCGCTGGCGCAGGGTTAACTGGGGAAAGAGAGACAGCAGGTGTTGAAAGGCTGGGGTATCCATGATGGTTGACCTCAAGGTGATGGCCTACTTCAAGATTAGCCTTTCAACACGTAATTGGGACAGAGCCATAAAAAAGGGCCATCCGGTGGGATGGCCCTGTTAAAGGCAACGATGCTAGCGTGGCTAGAGCGATGCCCACCAGAGCCGCAACTGCAAGCCCCACTTCGAGCTCCAGCCGGTGGTGCTGCTCACAAGCGTCCCATCCCTGATGACGAGGAACGTCGGGGTGACCCCTACCTGCCACTTGGCGGCCAGCGCTCCCGACTCGTCGTTGTGGGTCGGGAAGGTGAGCCCCTTCTTGCTCATCCCCTTGGCTAACTGCTCCGAATTGCCGGAGCGCAGCGCCACCGTCAACACGTTTTCCCCCTCTTGCCAGAGCTGCTGTACCGCCGGGGTGGTGAAACGGCACACCCCGCACCAGCTGGCCCAGTAGTAGACCAGCAGCGGCTTGCCTTGGCTTAAGGTAGCGAGATCCGTGCTGCTGCCATCCTGCAGGGTGACGGGGGCGCTCATCGCCCCCTCTGGCAGGGTTGGGCTGCGCCACAGATCGAGCAGGGTCGAGATGATCAGCGCCATCAGCAGCAGCCAGAGCGCCTCCTTGCCCCAGCGGCGCCAGCGGGGTTGAGGATTGGTGGTCATCCTTTACCCCTGCTTGGCCAGTTCGGCCTGCACCAGTTGCTCCAGCTCCTCATAGGGGATGGCGCCCGGTACCAGCTGGTTGCCGATAAGCGTCGCCGGTGTGCCCTGTACTCCGAGGATGGTGCCGATGCGCAGGCTGTTGCGCAGCTCCTCGGTCGCCTTGGCGGCCGGTTTGAGCGCGGTGTTGCCGGTGGCGGCCAGCGCCTTGTTGATGTCCGCCTCGGTCAGCATCCCCTGCTTGCTCATCAGCTTGTCGTGCAGGGTGAGGAAGCGGGCGGGATCTTGCTGCCACAGGGTCAGGCTGTATTGGGCCGCCTTGGCGGAGGTCTGCCCCTTGAACGGCAGCAGCTTGATCACCAGCCCCAGATCGTCCGGATAGGCCTTGAGCAGCTTGGTCAGCTGGGGATCGAACTGCTTGCAGTAGGGGCAGTTGTAGTCGGTGAACAGCACCAGCGTCAGCTTGGGGTTTTTGGCGCCGAGGCGCGGGCTGGTGGCGCTGTTGAACAGCACATCCTTGTTGCCCTTGATGAAGTTGCCAAGCTGCGCCTCCTGGGCTGCCGCGTTCTGTTTCTCCCAGGATTCGGCGGCCTCGTCGAGGATCTTGGGGTTGGCGATCAGTGTCTCGCGGATCAGCTCCTTGATACGCGCCTCCTGCTCCGGGGTGAAGGGGGCGGCGTGCAGGGCCGGAGCCAGCAGGGCTGCGGAAAGGGAGGCCAGCAGGGTCAGGGCGCTCAGAGTCGGTTTCATGGTTGCTCCTTAAAATCGGGTGGTGCCAGCCTGAAGCAGGCCAGCCTTGTGCAATGTGGTCAGCAGATCGTCCTTGTCGAGCAGGGGTGACAGCGTGACCCCCTGCGGCAACTCCGGGCCGTAAATCTGGTTGAAGGGGACGGCCGCCGCGCCCCGCTTACGCAGGAAGGCGGCGATGGTGTCGCTTGGTTTGCTCCAGTCGCCGCGCAGGGCCACCACATCGGGGGCAGAGAGGGCCTGTTGCACCTCATCGCGCAGCAACACGTTGTATTTGTTGGCCTTGCAGGTGACACACCAGTCGGCGGTGACATCGATAAAGACCCGCTTGTTCTGGGCCAGCGCATCTGTGATGGCGCGTTCAGAGAGCGGCTGCCAGACCACCTTGTCAACGCTGGCCGAGCCCTGCGCGCTAAAGGCGCCGCTCAGCAGCAGGGGGCTGCCAATCAGGGCGGCGAGGGCGATCGCCAGCGTGAAGCCGCGCATGCCGTAACGCCAGATGATGCCACTCAGCAGCGCCAGCAGCATGGCAACCATCAGCCAGCCGGTGGCATATCTGCCGAGATGATTGTCGAGCAGGCTGGTGAGCCAGAGGCTGGAGCCCAGCATCATCAGGCCGAGCAGGATGCGCAGATGGGTCATCCAGCGCCCCGGTTTCGGCAGCCAGAGGGCGAGCCGTGGCAGGGCTGCCACCAGCAGCCAGGGCAGGCTCATGCCAATTCCGAGCGCGGTGAAGATCAGCCAGAGCTGGCCGAGCGGCGCCGCCAGCGCAAAGGCCACCGCAGTGCCGAGGAAGGGGGCCGAGCAGGGGGTCGCCAGCAGAGTGGCGAAGCTCCCCTGCAGGAAGTGACCGCCGAGGCCGTTGTCGCCGCTGGTGGCGAGGCGGGTGCTGAGGGCGCTGGGCAGGCGGATCTCGAACAGCCCCAGCAGGTTGGCGCAAAACAGCAGGGTCACCAGCACCATCAAGCCGATAAAACCGGCGCTCTGGAACTGGATGCCCCAGCCGACGGCCCCTTGCGTGGCGCGCAGCAGGCTGCTCATGGCCGCCAGCGCCCAGAAGGAGGCGATGATCCCGGCGCTGGCGGCGAGGAACTGCTTGCGTACCGTTCCCTGTTCACGCTCCTGATGTTGCAGCACAGTTCCCAGCTTGAGCGCCAGCACCGGCAGCACGCAGGGCATCAGGTTGAGGATCAGGCCGCCGAGCAGCGCCACTCCCAGCAACCAGAACAGCGAATGACTCTGGTTGGGCAGTGCGAGCGGTGCGCCGATCGTCCCCTTGCCCTGCCACGCCTGTTCGCCACTGGTGAGCAGCAGGCCGAGGGATTGGCCGCGCAGATCCGGCGCATCCCCCTGCCAGCCATCGCTCACCGGCACCCGGGCGATCAGGGTGTTGCCCTCGACCTCAAGCGCCGGTTTGCCAAACTCGGCCCCCTCCAGAGCGTCGATAAAGAGCGCTGGTGATTGCCAGCCCTCTGCCCGCTCGGCGCGCAGTTGCAGCTGGTTGTGCTGATAACCGAGCTCGACCCGGGTTTCGGCAGGCAATTGCTGGGGCAAGGTACTCATCGCCTTCGCCCAGGCAAAATCGAAGTCGGTCGGGGCCTGCCCATCCACCGCGAGGGTGAAGGGAAAGTCGGTCAGGATGCAGACATTGCTGCAGGTGGAGAGGCGTAGAGTCCCCTTGAGCGGTTGCCCAGTTGGGTAGTTGAGGCTGAGGGGGAAGGTCACGTCCCCCTGATAACCCTGGGTGCTGAGCCCGGCTACCTCGAAGTGGCGTGGCACCGGCCAGCGCCACTGAAAGGCACCGACCGGCTCATCCCACAGGATCTGGGGGGCAATGCCCCCTTCTCCCGGACTGTGCCAGTAGGTTTTCCAGCCTGACTCCAGCTCGACATCGAGCAGGATGCGGGTCTGATCTGCCGTGCTGCGGTCGGCCTGCAGCCGTACCCGGGCGTGATCATTCTGTGGGCTGGTGAGCCAGCCCGTGTCGCTGGCCAATCCCATGGATTGCCACAGCAGACCGCCCAGTAGCAGGGCCGCCTTGAAGAGATTCGACATCTTTTTGGTCTCGCAAAAATTGAGTGACAGCTAACGAAAGAACGCTGCCGAACTCATTCCCGCCAGATGCAGAGCGTGAGGTGCAGACGCCGCTCGGGCGGCGAGATGACTCTGGGAGGGGGCAGTGGCGGTGTGTAGCGCCAAAGGGGGGCCAGCAGGGCGATCAGCACGGCCACGGCAAAGAAGAGCTGTTCGACGCAGAGCAGGGTGGCGGCGCTTAGCCACTTGCCGTTGAGCTGGCAGCTGGTGGGCTGCGGGCTGGCCGGTTTGGTATCCTCTTGATCCGTTGCCGAGCCTGGAACGGGCAGTGCCTGACAGCTGAGGGCGTGATCGAGCAGGGCAAGCCGGGCCAGCGGCTGGGCCGCACAATTGAGCACCAGCAGGCAGACCAGCAGCAGGAGATGTTTCGCTACCCGTTGTTGCAAAATCATGTTCGCCCCGTCCATCAAGATGGGGCCATCCTAACGACCAATGGCGGGTGGGGCAAGTCGGCGGCGTATTGATGAGCAGTACTGTGGGTGGCGCGACGGGGAGGGTGGTCGGTTCTGTTTGGCGAACGCTTGTTCGCTAAAAGGGGGATCAGTATACTGCGCCGAGTTAAAACTCGAGGTGTTCGATGCTCAAAATTGCCCGTGTGCTGCTGCTTGGTCTGCTGCTCATTTTCTGGTTCCTGTTCGGCCTGCTGCTCTGTCTGGTTCGTCCGCGCCATCCCAACAACGTCTATGTCTTCGCTCGCATGTATCACGCGGTCTGCCCGCTGATCGGGCTGCGAGTCAAGGTGACGGTGGCCGACGAGCTCAAATCGGTCGGCCCGGCGGTCTACGTCTGCAACCACCAGAGCAACTTCGACATCTTCACCGTGACCGGTGCGGTGCAGCCTGGCGTGGTGGCAGTGGGCAAAAAGAGCCTGCTCTGGTTGCCGCTGTTCGGCCTTATCTTCTGGCTCTCCGGTAACGTGCTGATCGACCGCTCCAACCGCTCCCGTGCCATCGGCACCATAGGTCAGGTGGTGGATCGCATCAAGAACCGCGGCACCTCCATCTGGATGTTCCCGGAAGGGACCCGCTCCCAGGGGCGTGGCCTGCTGCCGTTCAAGGCGGGCGCTTTCCACACTGCGGTACAGGCTGAAGTGCCCGTGGTGCCCATCGTCTGCTCCAGCTACTTCGGTCAGGTCGACCTCAATCGCTGGGACAACGGCGAAGTGCTGGTGGAAGTGATGGCGCCGGTCTGCAGCAAGGAGCACGGTGCCAGCGGTATTCGCGATCTCTCCGACACCTGCCGCGCCCGGATGGAGGCCAAGCTGGCCGAACTGGACAGCAAGCTGGGCCACAGCCACGCCGCCTGACGGATAGCGCAGACGAATCGACAAGGGAGCCACAGGCTCCCTTTTTTGTTGGTAAAAATCACCACCTGGTTGGCTATTCTCACCAACAAACGCTTCTTGAATTTCCTCGGTAAATTCCCATCTATATGTAAAACAACAATAATTTTTCTTGGCACGGCTCTTGTAATGCAATGGGAAGAGATAGCCATCCCATCAACAAGGAGCCAGACCATGAGCGTATTCAGCCGCCTGACCGACGTGATTAATGCCAACCTGCACAGCCTGCTCGACAAGAGTGAAGAGCCGGAGAAGATGCTGCGCCTGATGATCGAAGAGATGGAGCAGGTGCAGGTCGAGATGCGTACCCAGGCCGCCCGCGTGATTGCCGAACAGAAACAGCTGGAGCGTCACCAGCAGGCGTTGCAGGCGCAGATCCTGGAGTGGTCGGCCAAGGCCGAGCTCGCCATCCAGAAGGGGCGTGAGGATCTGGCCCGCGCCGCCCTCACCGAGAAGCTGGCGGATGTCAAAAAATGTGAACAGCTGGAGCAGGACAAGGCCCGGGTGGCCGAGGTGCTGGCCCAGCTCACCGCCGACAGCGAGCGGCTGGCAGCCAAGCTGACCGAGGCGCGCGAGAAGCAGAAACTGCTGACCCTGCGCGAGCAGACTGCCCACAGCCGCATTCGTGCCCGCGCTCAGGTGGACAACCAGCGTATGCATGAGCTGATGGCGCGCTTTGACGGTTTTCAGGGCCGGGTCGATCAGCTGGAAGCCCAGCTGGAGGCGGCCACCCTGGGGCAGAATCCCTCGCTGGAGGCCCAGTTCCGCGAGCTGGAGCTCAATGACGAGATCGAGCGCGAGCTGGCTCGCCTCAAAGGCCAGAAGGCGGAGGTGTAATCATGAGCCCCTGGCCCAAGGATCTGGTGCATCGCAAGCTGACCGGGGTCTGCGCCGGTATTGCCAGGCGGTTGGGGGTCTCCAGAGTCACGGTGCGGGTGGTGGCACTGCTCGCCCTGATCCTGATGCCGCCGCTGGCACTGGCCGCCTATCTGCTGGGGGTGCTGGTGATGCCGCCCCGTTATGAATTGAAGCGCTGGCTGGATTGACCGAAGGGTTGATCAGCCGGCAGACAAGGTACTGATAAGGAGCAAGTTATGCTGGAATTTTTCATATTGCTGGTGGTGCTGCTGGTCATGGCACTGACCGGTTTTACCCTGGTAGCCATGTTGCTGGTGAGTGGCCTGTTCGTGCTGCTTGGGGCGCTGGGCGGCATGCTTGCTCTGATCATCAAGCTGGCCCCCTGGTTGCTGCTAGTGCTGGCGGTTTGCTGGCTGATCAGCAACCGCAGCAAGCGTTCCAATACCTACCTCTAACCCGCCTGAGGTTGTGCAAGACGTTGTGTGATGTTCCCTGATTTCCCCTTTCCGGCCACTCATCGAGTGGCCTTTTTTTGCCTGTCGTCCTCAAGGCTGGGTGGCTGCGGGTAACCACTGGGGGCTCCAGCTCTGCCAGAGTGCCGGGCTTTTTATCAGCTGTTCCTTGAAGGATTTTGGCTGCTGCTTGAGGCGATATTCGATGCGCAGGGCCGCCCCCTTCTCGCCGACTTCCTGTTGCCACGCCAGCGTCAGTGGCCCCTTGCCGCGCAGGGCGCGAGCGCCCTTGCCACTCTGGTGCTGGCGCAGGCGGCGCAGCGGATCCGTGCTGATCCCGGTATAGAGCTGGCCGGTGGCTGTACGCACCATATAGACAGACCAGCGGGAAGGGGCGGAAGGTTGCGGCGCTGGAGTGGTGGTCGCGGGTTCTCTCATGCAAATTCTCTGTGCCAAACTCAGAGGCAGCTCAAGGAGGTGCGATGAGAGTCTGGTTTTGGTTGTGGTTACTGTTGTCGGTCCCGGCACTGGGGGAGACGATCCGTCTCTACGATTACCATCAGCATCCCCCCTTCAACACCGGAGTGGATGCAGGGCTGAGCCGCGAGTTGGTCAAGTATCTCAATGAAAAGCTAGGGGGTGAACCCAGAATCGAGCTCTGGCTGGTCAATCGCGCCCGGCTGGCGCTGGAGATGGCAGATCCCGACTTTGACGGTCTGGTGGTCTGGGTCAATCCCGCCTGGGTGGGGGATCCCCATCGCGAGCGCTATCTCTGGACCTTTCCGGTGATGCGCGACACCAACGAGCTGGTCTCGAACATTGACAACCCGGTCACCTATCGCGGGCCTGACTCCCTCAAGGGGCTTGTGTTTGGCGGGGTGGAGGGCTACCGCTATCAGGGGATCGATGATGCGGCTGGCCGCGGGGAGCTGGTGCGTCAGGATGCCAAGAAGGTGAAGACCAATCTTGAGCTGCTGGTGCGCGGCCGCATCGATGTGACGCTGGTGAGTGGTTCATCGCTGGGCTTTTTCATCAACTCACAGCACTATCAGGGCAAGCTGTTTATCTCGCCCTTCCCCCAATCCAGCTATACCCGCCATATCCTGCTGCCCAAATCCCGCCCCGAGCTGCATGCCACCCTCAACGACATCGCCGAGCAGATGGACAGGGATCCCCGCTGGCACAAGGTGCTGGAGTCCTATCGCGGTACGCCCTGAGGGCGGCGCTTGAGCCGATGCAGTGGCAACAGGCTCACCAGCAGACCTGCCCAGACGAAGGCGAAACCGACAGCCTTGATGGGATCCGGCGCCTCACCAAACCAGTAGATGGCGAGCAGGAAGGCGAGGCTGGGCTCGATATATTGCAGCAGCCCCACAGTGCTCATCCGGGTTCTCGCCACTGCGTAGCAGAAGAGCCCCACCGGCAGCAGAGTGGCGGGCGCACTGCCCATCAGCAGCAGCTTGTCAGCCAGGTCTCCGTTCACGAATGCCCCTTCCCCGTGCCATGCCAGCGTGCCGATGATGATCAGCGCGACGGGCAGTTGCACCATGGCTTCCAGATAGAGGCTGGTGCCGGTGTCGTAGTGGATCTTCTTCTTGATAAGGCCATAGCAGGCGAAGTTGGCCCCCATGATGAGGGAGAACCAGGGGAGCTGGCAGTAGCAGAAGAGCATGTAGGCGAGCCCCGCCAGCGCCAGGGCGACCGCCAGATGCTTTTGCGGGGTGAGCCGCTCTTTGAGGAAGATGACGGCGAATACGATATTGAACAGCGGGGTCATAAAGAAGGCGAGGCTGGTGGTCAGCACCTGCCCGGTGGTGAGGCACCAGGTGAACATGCACCAGCTGATGGACATGACGGGGCCCGCCAGCAGAATGAGGCCGAGCTGGCGCGGCTCGCTGCGCAGTTGTGCCCAGGGCACTTTGTGGCCAAGCAGTAAAAACAGGGCACCCAGCAGCACCACAGACCAGAGCACCCGGTGGGAGATCAGCTCCCACATGTTGACCTCGGGCATGAATTGATAATAGAGCGGCAGCATCCCCCACAGGATGAAGGAGAGGGTCGCGGTGCCGGTACCTAGCCAGTTTTTCATTATTATCCGTTTATTAAATTAAACATCCATGGCGATAGTAGGGGGCACGCCCTGTTTCCACAAGAGGGAAAACAGGGAAATGCTGGTACTATCAACGTCATGCAGCGAATCGATAAGTTGTTTGGGAAAATCAGGGCCTGCCGTCTGTGCGAGGCTCATCTGCCGCTGGGGCCTCGTCCGGTGATCCGCGGGGCCGAGAGTGCCCGCCTGCTGATCATCGGTCAGGCGCCTGGCACTCGGGTGCATGCCAGCGGTATCCCGTGGGATGACCCCTCTGGCGATCGCTTGCGCCAGTGGCTCGGTGTTGATAAGGCCACCTTTTACGACGAATCCCGCATCGCCATCATGCCGATGGGGCTCTGTTATCCCGGCAGGGGAAAATCCGGCGATCTGCCGCCGCGCCCCGAATGTGCGCCCACCTGGCACGGCAAGGTGTTGATGCTGCTACCCAATATCGAACTGACCCTGCTGATCGGCCAGTATGCGCAAGCCCATTACCTGCGGGGGGCGGCCATGGGATCGCTCACCGAGACGGTGCGCAGCTGGGCCGACTATAGCCCCGGCTGGTTGCCGCTGCCGCATCCCTCCCCGCGCAATACCCTCTGGCTCAAAAAGAATCCCTGGTTCGAGCAGGAGGTCATCCCTCATCTGCAGCAAAGGGTCGCCCCTTTGCTGAAACGACCCTGAGTATTAGAGCGCTGGCTCGGCCAGCGGCTTTGGCTTGTTGCGCGCCATGGCGATGAGCGGCAGGACGATGCAGATACAGCCCAGCAGCAGCGGCAAGCCCGGCTGCTCGTCAAACAGCCACACCCCGATGGCCACCGCCATCAACAGGCCGGTGTACTCCGCCGAGGCGATCTTGCTCGCTTCCGCCTTGCGATAGGCCACCACGCACAATCCCGCATAGACCATGATCAGCGCCGAGGAGCCGAAGGCGGGCCACCACATCTGCCACTGCCAGTCGCCCCCTTCCCACAAGGCCAGCGCGAGAATGAAGGGCATGCTCAGTACGTTGGTGAAAAACAGGGTCTGGGCGATGGGCTGCTTGAGCGGGATCCGCTTGATTAGCAGGTTGTTGAGCGCCATCGACAGCGCCACCCCGAGCGCCGCGAGTGCGGCCCAGTTAACCTCGGTCGGGCGCAGCACGATCAAAACCCCGATAAATCCGATGACTGCGGTCAGCACCTTCTGGCGCGAGATCGCTTCCCCCGCCATCCACACCGCCAGCGGTACCATCATCAGCGGCGCGGCATAGAAGAGGGCGTTGGCAGTGGCGAGCGGCAAGCGGGTGAGGGCCACTACCATCAGACAGACGCCGACCGCCCAGATATGGGCCCGCAGCAGGTGCCACTTGATGGCCACCGGTGGATTGCGGCGCCATGACCAGAGCAGCCAGGGCATCAGCAGAATGGCGGCCGAGAGCTGGCGGAAAAAGACAAACTGGAAGATGGGCTGATCCGGCTCCAGTACCTTGACCAGTGCATCGGAAAAGACCGCCACCATATTGCCCAGCACCAGATAAAGGATGCCGACCCCTACTGCATTCATACCACCTCCCACTTCAGATGAGGGGAGGGTAGCGCGGGGGACGTTATCCAGTAAAATGATAAAAAATGACCACTCATGAGATATTTAGATAATGAAGCTTCCTCCTCTGCGTGCGGTGCAATATTTCGAGGTAGTGGCCCGGCTGCTCAGCTTCTCCCGTGCCGCCCTTGAATTGAACGTCAGCCAGAGTGCGGTCAGCCACCAGATCCGCCTGCTGGAGGATTTTCTGGGTGAGCGCTTGCTGCTGCGTCAGGGTCGGCTGCTCTCGCTGACAACCCAGGGGGAGAGCTACTTCGAAGGGATTGCCGCCGGGCTCAGCCAGATTGCCCAAAGCAGCGAACAGCTGCGTGGTGGTGGCGAGATGCGAGTCCGGCTCGCGGTCTACAGCTCGTTTGCGGTGAAGTGGCTGATCCCGCGGTTGGCTGGATTGCGCCAGCTCTACCCCGAGCTGGATTTGAGTCTGGAGATGGTGGCTGAAGACCCCGAACTCTCCGATAGAGTGGCGGACTGCTTTATCACAGTCTCACCCCACGGGCGAGGCTATTGCCACGATCTTATCTATCAGGAGCGGCTCTTTCCGGTCTGCAGCCGCCGCTTGTTGCAGCAGATCAGCGGGGAGTGGCCTGAGGCCATCTGGCAGCTGCCGCTGCTCTCGGTGCAGTCCATTTACAAGGCGCGGGGGGAGGATTGGCAGCGCTGGGCCAAGGCGGGCGGGCTGGTGATCCCGGACGAGGCGCGGATGCACCATTTCAGCCATGTGCTGCTGGCGATGGAGGCTGCGGCCTGGGATCAGGGGGTGGCGTTCGTGAATGACTACATGCTGCGGCCCGATGATCCCCAGCTGGTGGCTTTGCCGGTACACCAGCTGGAGACGGGGGATGCCTTCTACTTTACCTGCAAGCGCTCGCGGGCCCATGAGCCCGCCATCAGCCGATTGCGCCAGTGGCTGATGATGGAGACACGCCAGAGCATGCCGCTCTAGCCTGCACCGTTACGCTCTCTTGAACTGGCTCAGCACAAACAGGCTGGTGGCACAGACGACGACCGAAGGCCCAGCTGGGGTGTCCTGATACCAGGAGAGGGTCAATCCACCCAGCACGGCGAGACAGCCAATCAGCGCGGCAAAGCCGGCCATCTGCTCCGGCGTCTGGCTGAAGCGGCGGGCGGTAGCGGCGGGGATGATCAGCAGGGAGGTGATGATCAGCGCCCCGACAAACTTCATCGCCACGGCAATCACCAGCCCGATCAGCAGCATCAGCACACAGCGCAGCACATCGACCCGGATCCCCTCTACTCGTGCCAGCTCTTCCGAGATGGTCATGGAGAGCAGGGGATCCCACAGTCGCCAGAGGGTGAGCAGTACCAGCGCGCCACCGCCGTAGATCCAGAGCAGGTCCATCGGTTGTACCGAGAGCAGGTCGCCAAACAGGTAGGCCATCAGATCCACCCGCACGTTATCCATAAAACTCAAGGTAACCAGACCGAGGGACAGGGCGCTGTGGGCCAGAATGCCGAGCAGGGTATCAGTTGCCACCTGCTGGTTGCGACTCATGATCACCAATAGCATTGCCATGGCGAGGCAGCAGACCACTACCGCTAGGGTGAGATCGACCTGCAGCAGAATGCCCAGCGCGATACCAAACAGGCAGGCGTGGGAGAGGGTGTCGCCAAAATAGGCCATTTTGCGCCATACCACGAAGCTGCCGAGGGGGCCGGCCAGCAGGGCGATGCCGAGACCGGCCGCGAGGGCGTATAACAAAAAGCTGTCCACTTGAATGTCCTGTTGCTTGCGCTATTTGCTGTGAGCGTTGTTGCGAGAGGGCAGGCGGATGACGGGGGCCTGCGGTTCATGATGATGGTGTTCGCCGTCGCAGTGGTGATGGTGGGTATAGACAGCCAGCACCTCCTGCTCCGGTCGCCCGAACAGACGGGCAAATTCGGGGTGGCGCGCCACGCTTTCCGGCTCGCCATGACAGCAGACGTGGCGATTGAGGCAGATCACCTCGTGGGTGCTGGCCATCACCAGATGCAAGTCGTGGGAGACCATCAGCACGGCACAATTAAATTCGGCGGCGAGCTGACCGATGAGGGCGTAGAGCTCGATCTGGCCGGTGATATCAACCCCTTGCACCGGTTCGTCCAGCACCAGCAGCTCGGGCTTGACCAGCAGGGCGCGAGCCAGCAGCACGCGCTGCATCTCGCCGCCGGAGAGTTTTTGCATCCGGTTCTCCAGCAATCCCTCTGCGCCCACCCGGGCCAGCGCCTCCTCGATGGAGAGGCGGCTGTTCTTGCCCAGTTGCAGGAAGCGACGCACTGTCAGCGGCAGGGTGGGATCCAGATAGAGGCGCTGTGGCACATAGCCGACTCTCAGATCGCGGCTGCGGGTGATCTTGCCCGAATCCGGGGTGAGCAGACCCAGCACCAGCTTGCTCAGGGTGCTCTTGCCCGCCCCGTTGGGGCCGACTAGTGTGGTGATTTTGCCTTTATTGAGAGTAAAGGAGACCTTGTCGAGCACAGAGCGTCCATCAAACGAGAGAGAGACCTCTTTCAGCTCTACCAGTTGGCTCATGACAACTCCGGGGTTTACAGCCAGTGAGAGTTATAATATAACAAAAAGCGGCTGTTATATTATCACATACTCACCCCCTGACGAGATTCATCAATGAGAATTATTGCGCTTTTCACTGCCCTGCTGGCGGTGAGTTTGCCTGTTCGTGCCATTGAGGTACTGACCACCATCAAGCCGCTAGGCTTCATCGCAGCAGCGATCACTGACGGCGTGAGCGAGCCCAAGGTATTGCTGCCCACCGGTGCCTCTCCCCACGATTTTTCCCTGCGCCCTTCCGATATTCGCAACATCAACAGTGCTGGGCTGGTGGTGTGGGTTGGCCCCGAGCTGGAAGGTTTTATGGCCAAGCCGCTGGCCAATCATCCCCATGCTCTGGCCCTGACTCAGGTTGAGGGGATGCCGCTGTTCAACTACGCGACTCAGGATAGTCACGATTCCCATGACCATGATGATCACGATCATGCCGCCCACGGGCACGGTGACCATGATGAAGGGCATGAGGGACATCATCACGAAGGGGTCGATCCCCATATCTGGCTTGGCCCGACGCAGGCCAAAGTGATTGCCAAGGCGATCGCAAGTGAATTGGGCAAGCTGGATCCGGCCAATCAGGCTCGCTATGACGCCAACCTCGCGGCATTTGATACCAAGGTGGATGCCAAAGACAAGGTGATTGCTGGCCAGATGAAGGCGGTGAATGAGAAGGGGTACTTTGTATTCCACGAGGCGTATGGCTACTGGGAGCGCCACTACGGCATGAGTTCAAAGGGTCACTTTACCGTGAGCCCTGAGCGTCGCCCGGGCGCCAAGACCCTGGTGGATATTCGCAAGGCGCTGGAAGAGAAGCAGGCGAGCTGCATTTATGCCGAGCCGCAATTCTCACCGGCTGTGATCGAATCGGTGGCTCGCAATACCGGCGCCAAGGTGCTGTTGCTTGATGAGGTGGGTGAGCAGGTACCGCTCGGCCCGGATGGTTATCCCCAATTCATGCAGCAACTGGCAGACGCATTCGCCCAGTGTCGCTGATCAGCGGCTGAGCCTCTCATCCGGACGGACTATACTGACCTCCAGCATCTGACATGGAGTGTCCGGTATGAAATGGTTGTTGATCCCGGCCTGTACTCTGGCGCTATGTTGCGCCAACGTGCAGGCTTCGCGTCTTTCCGAATATATTGCCAGTCCGGACCTGCGGGCCAAGCTGCAGGAAGTGTATGGTGGCAGGGCCATCCAGCGGGCCGAGGCATTTTCTCGCTTGCTCACCCCCAGAGCGGGTACAACCGACCAGCAGAAGATCGAGCTGGTGAACAACTACTTCAACAATCTGACCTACAGCGAGGATCCCAAGCTGTGGGGGGATGAGGATTACTGGGCCAATCCGCTGGAGTTCATCGGTGCCCGGGGTGGGGATTGCGAGGATTACAGCATTTCCAAGTACTATACCCTGATGGAGCTGGGGGTGGATGAGAAGAAGCTGCGGCTGGCCTACGTCAAGGCTGTGCGTTACAACCAGTTCCACATGGTGACGCTCTACTTCCCGACACCCAAGGCTGACCCACTGGTGCTCGACAACATCAACAGCCGGATCCTGCCGGGCAGTAAGCGTACCGACCTCATTCCCGTTTACAGTTTCGATGCCAAAAGCATCTGGATCATGAAGTCACGGCGGGAAGGGACGCTGGCGGGGAGTGCCGATCGGTTGGCGCAGTGGACATCTATGAAGACCCGCTTCTCCAGCGAGCAACTGCGCTCTCCCCGTCGTCAGCTATAGCTTGCCCGCCGCCTTCAACTCATCGAAATATTTCGCTGCGCCCGGATGCTGCTCAATACTCAGCACCGGGCCGGTTTTATTGCGTGCCCGGTGAAACATATTGGCGTAGCCATAAGTCTGCTCATTGAACTTGGTCTGCTGGGCCAGCATGGCCTTGGTCAGGCGATAGACAGACTCTTCCGGCATGGTGGCATTGGTAACCAGAGTGGCGGCAATGGCAAAGGTGGGCGTCGCCTTCAGATTGCCGGGGTAGATGCGGGCGGGCACCTGACTGCGTTGGTAATATTTGACCCCTTTGAGTAGCTGATCCCGAGTGACCCCATCGATGGGGAGGAAACTGACCGCGCAACGTTTGGCGGTGTCGAGCACAATCCGGTTAGGGTGTCCCATCACCAGTGCAAATGCGTCGATCTGCTTGCTGCAGAGCGCATCCGGCAGGTTGGCCATGCTCTTCAGATCGAGATCCTGCTCTTTTGCTCCCAAGATGTTGAACAGGGTCAGCGCCGTCTGGCGGGTACCCGAACTCTTCAACCCCATGTCGATGGGGGCGAGCTTGAGCTGTTCCAGTGACGTGATATCGCCATCGGCACGGATCACTATGGTGAAGGGCTCGGCATGGGTGGCAAACAGGGCGCGCAGCTCAGGTTGCGGCTGCGTGGCAAAAGGGCCCAAGCCCTGGCTTGCCTGATATAGCCAGTCTGACTGCACCATGGCGTAGGAGGTCTCGCCACTCTTCAGCCGCTTCAGGTTTTCTATTGAACCCGATGAGCTCTGCAATGTGCACGCAAGTTGCTCATCGACCTCATGGGCCAGACGGCAAAACTCTTTGGTTATCTGGTGATAAATCCCCTGCTCACCCCCGGTGGCGATAGTGACGGTTTCAGCCATCAGGCCGGGTTGCCACAGCAGGGGCAACAGCATGGCGAGCTTTTTCATGATTGCGCCTCCTTGGCATAACCATCGATACCCCAGGTCCGCAGTTTGTCGATGTCGCGACACTCTCCCGATTCTGCCAGCAGGGTATAACCGGCGGCATGCATGGTTTGGGAGAGCAGATTCCAGTAGAGCGGCGCATCGGTCAGCTGACAGCTGATAAAGATGGGATTGAGCGGGTCAAGTTGATTGAAGGTATCCGCATTGAGGGGAATGGCGCTGAAGGCGAGCTCACACCCCTGTTCCTGCAACGCGGCCAAGGTAGACTGGCCGTGGGCGGGAAAGGTGGCTACATCCCAGCGCCAATCCAGTGTTTTTCCTCGCCCCTGGCTTAGCAGAGGGGCGATCTCGGACCATTGCGGGTGATTGAGCAGGGAGAGGGGCAGCAAGACCCCTTCTATATGAGAGTGCTGCCACTGTTGCAGGGCGCTCTGGATGGTTGCGAGATCGCTGTCGGCACCGAGGGGCTGACTGGGCAAGAAACGCTGATAGAGCGCGATCTCCCCTTGTGTGGAGACAAATTTTTGCAGTTGCCCGCCTTCCGGCAGTGGGCTCACTCCTTGCAGTGGCTGTGGGGTCGTCAGTGGCAGTTGTTTTCCCAGCTGGGTGATCTTGAGTCGTTGTTGCAGCAGATCCCGTTTGCGTTCGGAAACCAATTGGTTGATGGAAAGTGCCACTTCTTTGAGGTCTTGCAACCAGGGAGTGGGCAGGGTGCTGTTGAACTGGTGTTTGCGGATACGGATCAGCTGCAGGTTGATCTGCTCCAGGGGCTGCAGCAGGCGTTGGCAAACCAGGGAGATGATCAGGGTAAATACGACGAGGCCCGCCAGCAGCGCCAGACCGGTGCGACTGATGGCATTCCACAGATGCTGATAGGCGTAGCCGCTATGCCCCTCAAGGGTCAGAGTGCCCAGCATGCGCCAGCCATCGGTCAACTCTTGCTCAATTTTGACGGGGGGCATGCCGATAACCGAGGGAAGCCAGCCGGGGACATTTTGCTGGGTAGAGTGGAAGACCTTCTGAAACAGCAACTGGCCATCAGGATCGATCAGGGTGACCGAGCTGACGAAGCCGCCATCGAACATGGCATTGACGATGGTCTCGGCCAGCACATTATCGTCATTAAGCAGGGTTCCTTGCAGCACCAGCCCGAGAGCGGTGATGGCGGTTTCCAGGTTGGCTGACATCTGGTCGAGGATGGATTGGCGGACCGTCGTGACTTCCAGTGCAAACAGCAGCGCTGCACCGATCAGGAACAGGACGACAATTATTCTGATTAACAGTTTTGCTAACGACATACCCACTCCATGGAAAAGTTATCGCAACATTTCAGGTTTCTATTCAGTATCGAATCCGACCCGGTTCTTAAAAATAGGAAAAAATGGTTAAAAAAGACGATCATTTCTGCCCATCCGGGCGGGTTATGCATAAAATGTGAGGTTCATGCAGATTGTGATGAACTATTTGTAACTATTTGTGTCCAACAAACAGTTTTATACGGTTTTGTCACAACTGACATCGCAACTCACACTCTTTAGATCTAAATACAGGATAGCGGATGAAACGTCTCCGTCCCTTGGTAGTACAGGCTGCCAATTGGGAACCACCGGTTCCCCGCAAACACTTTTACGCCATGCTGATGCTGACGGCCATGACCCTGTCAGCAGTGGCATTATTGCCAGCTCCGGGTGACATCCTCGAGCGGCCGCTGCGTCTTGAGTTGCCCATTGATACCGCAGGTACGGCAACCAACGAAAACAACACCGACTTTAACGAAATCCCCGATCACGAACTGGTTGATCAAAGTGCGCCGGATGACGACATCCCGGTTGACACCACCCCCCAGTGGCAGGATTACCGGGTCCGCAACGGCGAAAACCTGACCGCCATTTTTAACAATCTCGGTCTCTCCACCACCACCCTTTACAAGGTGCTGGACGCCGATAACAAGAATTATCTGGCGCGCCTCAAGCCGGGCCAGAATATCGAGCTGCTGATCGATCAGGACAACATCCTGCAGCAACTCAAAATCCGCCTGAACATCAAGCAGACGCTGGTGATGGCGCGCAGCGACGATGCCTATACCGCCTCCATGATCAATGAGAAGGTTGAGTGGCAACCGCAGCGTTACAACGGCGTGATCAACGGCAGCTTCTATGTCAGTGCCCGCAATGCGGGGATTCCGGCCAACCATATCCAGAAAATTGCCAACCTGTTCCAGTGGCGGATGAATTTCGCCAAGGATCTGCAGAAGGGCGACAAGTTCAAAGTGCTGGTACGCCAGGAGACGGTGGAAGGCAAAAGCACTGGCAACAGCCAGCTGCTGGGTGTGGAAGTGACCAGCCAGGGCAAGACGGTGTCGGCCTGGCTCTCCGATGACGGCAACTACTACGACGGTCAGGGCAACAGTCTGGAGCGCGGATTCCGCCGCTACCCGACCCATAGCCGCTATCGGATCAGCTCCAATTTCAACCCGGCGCGCAAACATCCGGTAACCGGTATGGTGCGTCCTCACGAGGGCACCGACTTCGCGGTGCCGGTGGGCACGCCAGTGCTGGCGACCGGTGATGGTGTCGTCCAGAAGGCAACCAGCCACCCGCTAGCGGGCACTTATATCGTCATCAAGCATGGCCGTACTCTCTCTACCCGTTATCTGCACCTGAGCAAGCTGCTGGTCAAAACCGGTCAGAGAGTGAAGATGGGCGACAAGATCGGCCTCTCCGGCAACACAGGTCGCTCGACCGGTGCTCACCTGCACTACGAGCTGCGGATCAACAACCGCCCGGTCAATGCCATGACCGCCAAGCTGCCGATGGCTGAACCGCTCAGCGGCAAGGAGCGTCGTCAGTTCCTTGCCAAGGTGAAGAGCTACCGCAAGGAGCTGGCCGCGGGTTGATTCCTGTCGTCACAGCCTGAAATGAAAGGCCCCGCCAGATTGGCGGGGCCTTTTTACATGCACAGTGAGGGTTAGTAACCCTTGTCGAAGTCGATCTTGCCATCCAGTGGCTGGCCATCGATAAAGCGGATGTAGTTGCGCACAAAGATCTGGGCCACATCATCCGGGAAGCTGTAGGCGCTGTTGTGGGGGGTGACGATGAGGTTGGGTTGGCCCCAGAGTGGACTGTCGGCGGGCAGCGGCTCCTGCTCGAACACATCCAGCACCGCCATCGCCAGCTTGCCGGTACGCAGTGCGGTGAGCAAATCGCCCGAGTGTACGGCGCTGCCACGACCGACGTTGAACAGGATGGCGCCCGGTTTGCAGTGTTCGAAGCGGGCGGCATTGAACAGATGACGGGTATCGCGGGTGGCTGGCAGCACGCTGACGATGACATCGGCCTGCGCCAGCATCTTGTTGAGCGCAGGTAGTTGATAAACCTGATCAAACCCGGCCCGCTCCCGACCGCTGCGGCTGATGCCCAGCACCTTCATGCCAAAATGTTTGCCGGTATGGGCGATATGCTGGCCAATGCTGCCGGTGCCAAGGATCAGCATGGTGCGCCCCTTGAGGCCCTGATAGGGGTGGCTTTGCCACAGTCGCTGTTTCTGCTGCTCCCGATAAAGGGGGATTTGGCGCATCAGGCTGAGCAGATGACCAAAGACATACTCGCTCATCAGCGGGCCGAAGATGCCGCGCACATTGGTGAGCTGGTAGTCGCGGCGACTGTCAGGGTCGAGCAGCACATCGACTCCCGCATAGGTGGACTGGAACCAGCTCAGCTTGTTGGCTTTGGGCAGCAGCGGTTTGGCACGGGCCGGTTCGGCCATCAGAATATGGGCTTCGCCGATCAGCTTCTCGGCATCGCTCTGGTTATTGGCTCGCAGAATGCGCAGATGGGGGAGATTGGCGGCCTTGAGCAGCCGTTCGTAGTGAGCATTATCCTGGCTGAGCAAAAGAAGGGTACGTTGGCTCATACTCTTGTTCCTTATCAGAATTTGCGGCGCAACAAGATGCCGCTCTCGACCCATCTTACCTGACTTCATATCGCAACATAGCCGACCAGGGCGCTTTTTCGTTTTCGCCGCGCGCCTCGTGGGCTACAATCTGCCCCACATTTTGCAAAGGATCCGACTCCAGTGTTTGGTGACAAGTTTTATAAGCGACTGGCCGAGCTACAGCCTTGGCAACAGACCGTCTACACCCTGGCGCTGGCAGAGCGCATGTACCCCAACTATGCCCTGTTCTGTCAGGCCTCCGGTTTTGGCAATGCTGGCGCTTTCCGGCATGCGCTGGATCAGATGTGGGTCTACCTCACCGTCAAGGGATCCCGGGTCAATCTGGGGGCCATTCTCGAAGAGTTCGAGTCTCACATTCCGGATCCCCGCAAGTTTGAATCCTACGGTGCCTATCCGGCGCTTGATGCCTGTGTTGCGCTGGGCTGCGCCTACAACTCGGTGATCTGCCGGGTCGGCGAAGAGGCCAACGATGCCAGCCATGCGTCGGTCGGTACCGTGGCCGGTTTTATCGAGCTGCTGGAAGAGCGGGATCTGACCGAAGAGGAGCTCTACGAGCACGAGTACATGGAAGCCGAGCTGGAGTTCCAGGTCGAGCTGCTCAAGCGGGTTGCCCATGAGCGAGACAGCGATCGTATTCTGGCCATCAGAGTATTCGCCTCTCAGGATGGCGTCTCCAATATCGGGATCAGCCTGGAAGAGTAATCCTCTACGATCCCTGATAGAACAAAGCTCCCTTTCGGGAGCTTTTTTATGCCTGAAATTGTTCAGCAGCTTATGCCTGCTCTTCGGTGAGGGGTCTGACGCTCAGCACCGGGGCGGCATCGATTTCGTCTGCATTCATCATGGAGGAGATGCGTTGCAGGGAAGAGAGCAGCAGGGTCTGCTCCCAGGTTTCAAGGGATTGAAAGCGTTGGATAAAGCGCTCTTGTAGCGGGGTGGGGGCTTGGGCCAGCAGGGCGTGGCCTGCGTCAGTCAGTGTCGCGTGAACCTTGCGCTTGTCGGTATTGCTGCGAACGCGCTGCACCAGTTGGCGGCTCTCCAATCGGTCCATGATGGTGGTGGCGGTGGCCTGGCTCATGTTGGTGTGATCGGCCAGCTGACGCATGGAGATCTGTCCCAGCTCGTCGATCCCTTTGAGCAGCAAGAGTTGCGGGGAGGTGAGCCCGGCTTCTTTGATCAAGCGCCTGGAGTGCATGTCGATGGCACGAATAATCTGGCGCAGGGCGACCAGCACTTCATCATGTTTTTCCATGGGGTGTGCGTCATTGGAGGGCAATGGAGAGGCGCAAAATTTTCCGCCTAATTCGTCACAAGGTCAATATTGTTTTTGTTGTAATAATTTCTGCTCTAACTAATTTTGTGTTAGGTTGACGGGCATTTCACGGAATTCACCCTGACATTTGAGGAGCGAAATGATGAATGACGAGCTGGATATCAAGTCTCTGGTGGCCGAGTTACGTGTGGTCAGAGTGCGCTATGAACTGCCGGATACCTCGGCTTTTGTGCGCTATCAGCCTGCCTATGATGAAGACCCCAACAACCTCAAGGTACACCACTATGATGGTGAGTTACCCCTCTCTTGCAGTGAGACAGGTACTTTCAACCTAAAGGAGTTGGTGAATGAATTACGCTATGCCTATGTGCTGGTGCACCTCTTTCCTGACGAAAGTGCCATGAACTTCTATCTGACCGGCCTAGATACCGGCCTGGCCCAGCTGGAGTTCATCGGTGGCTCTTACGACTTCAACCGCCTCTGGATCACCAGCGGTATCTCCAATCTGGGCGTCCCCATGGCGATCTTCCTTGGCAAGCGTCACGCCGTGAATGGCCAGCCCTCGGTTTCGCTGGTGGATCACCGCGAACAGGCGGCTGGCAAACTGGTCTATCGCGCCATCGGCGGTGCCGGTGATCATGTGGGCGAAGACTTTTTCAACAACGACTAAGGAGGCTGGATGCGAGCAAGCAAAGGGCTATTGAAAGGCCTCAACCCCACCATGGCCATGACGGCCCTCACCGTGATCACCCTGTTTTTGCTGTTTGGCGTATTTGTTCCCGATACCGCGGCCGCCTGGTTTGTCGGTGCCAAGGATCAGATTATTGCCGGGTTCAAGTGGTACTACATTCTGGTGGTCGCCCTGTTCCTGTTCTTCGCTGTCTACTTGATGTTCAGCCGTTTTGGCAGCATCCGGCTGGGTGACGACGACCAGGTACCGGAGTTCGGCTACTTCGCCTGGTTCTCCATGCTCTTTAGCGCGGGCATGGGGATCGGTCTGGTGTTCTGGAGCATCGCCGAGCCGATGAACCATCTGCAGGGAAATCCGTTCATTACCGAAGGGATGACCCCGGAAGCGGCCCAGATCGCCATGCGCCTCACCTTTTTCCATTGGGGCCTGCACCCCTGGGCTATCTATGTGATCGTCGGCCTGTCACTTGCCTTTTTCAGCTACCGGCGCAAGTTGCCGCTGGCGATCCGCTCTGTGCTTTACCCCATCCTTGGCGAGCGGATTTACGGTTTTTGGGGCCATGCGGCCGATGTGCTGGCGGTGTTCGGCACCGTGTTCGGGGTGGCGACCTCCCTTGGTCTGGGGGTCTCCCAGATGAATACCGGCCTCAACCAGATGTTTGGTATGGCGGTGTCGCAGTCCAACCAGCTCTGGCTGATTGGCGGTATCAGCCTGATCGCCACTTTGTCGGCGGTTTCCGGGGTCGGGCGCGGAGTGAAGATCCTCTCCGAGCTCAATATCTGGCTGAGCGTCTTCGTTCTCGCACTCTTTCTGGTGCTGGGGCCGACCACCTATATCCTCAACGCCTATGTACAGAACATCGGTGATTACCTGCAGAACATCGTCAAACTGAGCTTCTGGACCAACACCGAGGCCAACGGCACCTCGGCCTGGCAGTCGAGCTGGACGGCGTTTTACTGGGGTTGGTGGATTGCCTGGGCGCCGTTTGTCGGCATGTTTATCGCCCGTATCTCCAAGGGGCGCACTATCCGCGAGTTCGTGCTCGGCGTGCTGCTGGTGCCCTCGCTGCTCGGCATGTTCTGGCTCACCGTGTTTGGCGGCACGGCGATGAATCTGGAGCTGTTTGGTGGCGGCGGCGTGGTCGCTGCGGTCAATCAGGATGTGACGCTGGCGCTCTACAAGACGGTCGACCTGCTGCACTGGGATACCTTCGGCTGGATCGCCAAGGCCGTGCTGACCCTGCTCATCTGCACCTACTTCATCACCTCCAGTGATTCGGGCACGCTGGTCATCACCACACTGCTCTCCATCGGTGATCAGGAGCCGCCGGTACTGCACCGCGCCGTATGGGGTCTGGGGCAGGGGTTGGTTGCCGCCATCCTGTTGGTTTCCGGCGGCCTGGCGGCCTTGCAGGCGGCCAGTATCATAGCGGCGCTGCCCTTCTCGGTGATCATGCTGGCGATGTGCTATTCGTTGATGCTGGGGCTCAAGCAGGAGAGCCAGCGCCAGTTCGAATATCGCCAGAACCTCAAGCGCCACGATGGCTCATCCCATATGAGCCTGATGGAGCGAATTGGTCCGGCATAACCGCATCAGCAGGGGTTAGCGCCCCCTCACATATCAATCTGGATGGAAAACGGCCGCCCTGGCGATTCTCTCCTTGCGGAGCTCATCATCAGGGCGGCCGTCTGTTATGGGGCCGAGGTTACTCCTCGATAAAGGTCCACTCATCCTTGACCCGGCTGATGGCATCAGTCCGCTTTTTGGCGAGCTGCTCCTTGATCTCTTCCCCTTTGAAACCGGCCGCCACTATCTCTTTCACCGGCACCGCCTGGGCGGCAGCCAGCGCTTCTGCCACATAGTCCGGCTCGGCGTAGACCCGCTCCTCGAAACCGGTACGGCCATGGAAGTCGGCGCGACAGGCATCCAGCAGCTGGGCAAAGCGCTCGGGGCGACGCCAGGCATCAGCCTTGTCGAACACTTTGAGCAGGGTGGAGGGCTTGAGCTCAAAAGCGATATGGATGTGGGTGTGCAGATCGCTCACCAGCAGCGCCAGATCCCGGCACTCATTGGGTACCCGGAACCGCTCGCACAGGGCGCGAATAAGCGGCAGCCCTTTCTGGCCATGACCGTGATGGCTTGGCCAGAACTCCTTGGGGGTGACTCCCTTGCCAAGGTCGTGGCAGAGGGCAGCAAAGCGTACCGTCAGCTCGGGGGAGATCCGGCACGCCTGCTCCAGCACCATCAGGGTGTGGATGCCGGTGTCGATCTCCGGGTGCCACTTGGCCGGGGCGGGGACGCCAAACAGCGCATCAATCTCTGGGAACAGCGCTTTCAGGGCGCCGCACTGGCGCAGCACCTCGATAAAGATCTGCGGGGTCGGCCCCAGCAGCACTTTTTCCAGCTCCTTCCAGACCCGCTCCGGCGTGAGGTGGGCCAGCTCGCCAGCGGCCGTCATCTCGCTCATCAGGGCGAGGGTCTCCGGCGCTATGGTAAAGCCCTGAGCGTGGAAGCGGGCGGCGAAGCGGGCGACCCGCAGTATGCGCAACGGATCTTCGGCAAAGGCGGGGGAGACGTGGCGCAGCAGCCGTTTTTTCAAATCCTCAATGCCACCGTAGGGATCGTGGAGTTGGCCCTGATCATCTTCGGCGATGGCGTTGATGGTGAGATCCCGGCGCAGCAGATCCTGCTCGAGCGTCACATCGGGGGCGGCGTGGCAGACAAAGCCGGTGTAGCCCTGACCCTGTTTGCGTTCGGTACGGGCGAGGGCATACTCCTGCTGGGTTTTGGGGTGAAGAAAAACCGGAAAGTCGCGACCGACCTGGGTAAAGCCCAACGCCAGCATCTGCTCCACGGTGGCGCCGACCACCAGATAATCTCTGTCGCCCTGCGGCAATCCCAGCAGGCGATCCCGCACTGCGCCCCCAACCAGATAAGTCTGCAAACCGTCTCTCCCGTCATCAATCGTGGGGCCGAGTATATCGTCTTTGTTACCGCTTTGCTGCCTGAGCACCACCTGCCCGCAGCGTCAGTCAGCGCGGCTTTGACTTGGGCGTGACGAGGCCTTACGCTGCCGCACCAGACAGCTGGCGCTGTGCTGCGGGATGACTTTATGCCCACGCAGGCCAGATGAGCCGAAGGAACCGCAGAGTTCCCCTTATATCAACGACATGAGAACAACGTGAATCAATCAACCTTCGCAAGCCGGGTTCTGGAGTGGTATGAGCTTCATGGCCGCAAAACCCTGCCCTGGCAGCAGGAGAAGACCCCTTACCGGGTCTGGGTCTCGGAGATCATGCTGCAGCAGACTCAGGTCGCTACAGTCATCCCCTATTACCAGCGTTTTATGGCGCGCTTCCCCGATGTGGTGGCGCTGGCCGATGCCCCCGTCGACGAGGTGCTGCACCACTGGACCGGGCTGGGCTACTACGCCCGGGCCCGCAACCTGCACAAGGCGGCCCAGCAGATCCGCGATCATCACCATGGTCTCTTTCCCGAGCACTTTGACGAGGTGATGACGCTGCCGGGCATTGGTCGCTCAACCGCCGGGGCCGTGTTGTCGCTCTCTCTGGGTCAGCCCCACGCCATCCTTGATGGCAATGTGAAGCGGGTGCTCACCCGCTGGCTGGCGCTGCCGGGCTGGCCCGGCCAAAAACAGGTGGAGAACGAGCTGTGGGAGATCGCCATCCGGCTCACTCCCAAACTGGGCGTGGCGCAATACAATCAGGCGATGATGGATATCGGGGCAACGATCTGCACCCGCAGCAAGCCTGCCTGTGATCGCTGTCCGGTGCGGGCCGATTGCCAGGGGCTGTCGCAAGGCAAGCCTACCGCTTATCCCAACAGCAAGCCCAAGAAGAGCATTCCGGCCCGCGATGGCATCATGCTGCTGATCCGTCACGGCGATGAGTTGCTGCTGGAGAAGCGGCCGCCACAGGGGATCTGGGGCGGGCTCTACTGTTTCCCGCAGGTGGCTTCGCTGGCGGAGGTGGATGGTCTGCTGGCATCCCTCGGCCTGAGCCATCACGGTTATCGTGAACTGGCCGGTTTTCGCCATACCTTCAGCCACTTCCATCTCGATATTCAGCCGCTGCTGATTGACATTGATGAGGCGCAGCCGCTGCGGCTCATGGAAGCAGATAACCGACTCTGGTATAACTTACGCCATCCTGCCGAGGTGGGGCTGGCGGCCGCCACGGCCCGTCTGCTCGCCTATCCAGAGTTACAACCATAGAGGTCAACATGAGCCGTACTGTATTTTGCCAACGCCTGAAAAAAGAGGGCCCGGGTCTGGATTTCCAACTCTATCCCGGTGAGCTCGGCAAGCGGATTTTTGACAACATCAGCAAGGAAGCCTGGGCCGAGTGGCAGAAGAAGCAGGTGATGCTGATCAACGAGAAAAAGCTCAACATGATGAATCTTGAGCATCGCCAACTGCTGGAAAAAGAGATGGTCAGCTACCTGTTTGATGCAGGTGAAGTGCAGATCGAAGGTTACACCCCGCCTGCCCAGTAAGCTCTCCGGCTGTTGTACGTGTGAACAGGTGCGGGAATGGCGCCACACTGGCGTGACCGCTCCTGAAGTCGCAGCAAATGAATGATGGGCAGCTCTGCTGCCCGGTTTGAGGATCCTATGGGCCGAATTTTTTGGCTGCTGTGCACCCTGCTGTTTCTCTCTGCCTGCTCATCCTCCCCCAAGCCCAGCGGGAGTGAGGATGACGATCTGGTCAACGGCAAGGACATCCGCGGTTTTGAACACATGATCAGCGCGCTCTCCCATAACGTGAACGAGATATGGGGGCGGGAGGCGCTGTTTGCGGGCAAGTTTGACTACGTCAAATACACGGATCAGTACAAGAGCCGGGCCCACATCGACTTCTCCAGCGGTCACATCATGGTGGAGACGGTATCTGGCATCGATCCCCGCGCTCACCTGCGTCGCGCCATCATCGAGACCCTGCTGACCCCGGACGATCCGGCCGAAGTGGATCTTTACTCCGATCGGGAAATTCTGACCGGCGGCGAGCCTTTCCTCTACGGTCAGGTGCTGGACAACCAGCGCCAGCCAATCCGCGCCTCCTGGCGCGCCGAGCGTTATGCCGATTACCTGCTCAACACGGCGATGAAGAAGCGCACTTTGGGGATTCGCACCATCTTCTTCGTCGATATTCCCATGGTGGCCAACCATGAAGACAGGCGGGGCTACAAGTATGCGGGGATCATCCGGGAAGCGTCGCGCAAATACGGCGTGCCGGAGAGCCTGATCTATGCGGTGATCAAGACCGAGAGCAGCTTCAACCCCTATGCGGTGAGCCATGCCAACGCTTATGGCCTGATGCAGGTGATCCCGGCTACCGCCGGTCGTGACGTCTATGTTCGGGTCAAGGGCAAGAACGGCCAGCCGACCCGGGAGGAGCTGTTCAACCCGGCCTACAACATCGATGTTGGTACCGCCTATCTGCACCTGTTGCAGACCGTCTATCTGGCGGATATCGAGGACCCGCGCTCCCGTCGCTATGCGGTGATCTCCGCCTATAACGGTGGCGCTGGCGGGGTGCTCAATACCTTCTCCAGCGATCGCAAGGCGGCGCCGGGCCGGATCAACCGGCTCTCCCCCGAGGCGGTCTATCAGGTGTTGACCGAGCAGCATCCCAAAGAGGAGGCGCGCCGTTACCTCTACAAGGTCAATCAGGCCGAGAAGGGGTTCAAGAGAGCCTTTGCCAGTCGGGCCGGTTAAGCGGTGACGCTGGGTTAACCATGTAAAAGGGCGCTTGATATCAAGCGCCCTTTTAACGTCTGGCCAGTTCGTCGTTGAAGTGGCCTTATTTGGCGATAAAGCCGCCCTTGGTCTGCGGGGCCGCGCCCACTTTCTCCAGGGTTTTGACTTCCACTTCGGTCTTGTTCCAGCTGTGGTCCACTTCACCACGGATACGGATCTGATCATCCGGGCCCACTTCGGTGCCACGCCACACATCCTGATCCACTTCGACCTCCACCTCACCGCTGGCATCGCGGAACAGATAGTTCTCGCCGCCCAGGTGCTTGACCAGCTTCCCTTCCAGGGTGGCCCAGCTGTCATCGGCCAGATCTTTCAGCTGAGCAACGGAGACCTTGTTCTGCTCCTGCGGGCCGGTATAGGCCGCCATGGCAAAAGAGGAGACAGACATCAGGGTCAACAGTCCGATTACGCTTGCGCTTGCCTTGTTCATTTCATACTCCTGTCGTTGGTATGGGAGCATTGTGCCGGGGGGGATGTGAAACAAGCGTGAAAGAAATAGGCTGGTGTGATTGTCTGTTTTGTGAGCGCAAGCGATTTCATCGGTGGCGGAACATGTGTGATTTCATCTGGAACTGTAATCTGTCGCCTTCACCAGAAGTCAGTGGCAGCAGACTCTTCCCATGCCTGTCGCCACTCGAGGAGAAGTCCGCAGGTCTCACCTGCTTAATCGAAGAGCATAACAATATGAAAAAATGGCTTGTTTGTTTATTGGGGTTAATGGCATTGACCGCGCAAGCGGCAGAGGGACGCCAACCTTTTTCCCGGGTCGTGATGTTTGGTGACAGCCTCTCCGACACCGGCAAGATGTACAAGAAGATGCGGGGGTATCTCCCCTCCAGCCCACCCTACTTCAACGGGCGCTTCAGCAACGGCCCGGTGTGGCTGGAGCAGTTGGGTGACGAGCGTTTCCCCGGTCTGGTCGTGGCCAACGAGGCGGAAGGCGGTGCGACCGCGGTGGCCTATAACCATCTGGGCGCCCTGAACGGCTGGCTCGGTTTCTGGTCCTGGGATCCCAAATATCAGGTGATCAACAATCTCGATTACGAGATCGATCAGTTCCTGAAAAAGGACAAGTTCCGCCCAGATGATCTGGTGGTGATCTGGGTCGGTGCCAACGACTATCTGGCCTATGGCTGGAACACCGAGCGGGATGCGGATCGGGTGATCGATACCATCCGGCTGGCATCCAACCGGTTGGTGCTCAACGGCGCGCAGCAGATCCTGCTGTTCAACATTCCTGATCTGGGGCAGACCCCGTCAGCCCGCAGCATGAAGGTGGTGGAGAAGGTGCGCCATGTGGCCAGCTACCACAACCAGAAGTTGCAGAACCTCACTCGCGAGCTGGCTCCCCTTGGCATCGTGAAGCTGTTCGAAGTGGACAAGCAGTTTGACGAGATGATGCGCGATCCTCAGCAGTTCGGGCTGAGTGACACAGAACACGCCTGCTACGGTGGTGGCTATACATGGAAGCCGTTCTCCGGCAGCGCCGCCGAGGTGGCTGCGACCCCGGCTTTGAGTGTCTCCGAAAGAGTGGCTATTGCCGGTAACCCGATCCTGGCGCAGGCGGTGGTCAGCGGGCAGGCAAAAGGGCGAGCAGCGACTCTCAACTGCGATGAGCATATGTTCTGGGATCAGGTGCATCCGACTAAGACGGTGCACAAGGTACTGAGCCAGCGTGTTGCTGACTTTATCGATCAGCACTACGAGTTTGTTCGTCACTGATATCGCTTCGGGCCAGCATGTTGCTGGCCTTTTTTCCCTTTCAGCCCTCATCTGTGCGTCTTTTTGCGTCACATCTAGTTCAAATAACAAACGTTTGTTGCTGTTTTTGTAACGTGGTTGCGTTAGAGTGTTTTTTGTTAATTGATATCAGTGACTTGAAAATAGGCTAACGTTGATATGCTGCGATCGCTTTTGGGTGGTTGCACCTATAAGACGAGGTGATATCAATCAACCTCCTCCTACATAAAGTTGCAGAGGCTCAAACATGAAAAAATCATTGATTACCTTGCTGGTTACCGGCTTGCTGGCGGCCAATGCCCAGGCTGCCGGTCAAGACAACACCTGGTATGGCGGCGCCAAACTGGGTTGGTCCAACTTCTACGGCATTGATGAAAGCAACAGCTTTACCCTCGGCAATGAGACCAATGATGCTCTTGGGGCTGGTGTATTTGCCGGCTATCAGCTTAACAAGAACCTGGGCATCGAATATGGCTACGATTATCTGGGTAAGTACAAATATGATGCCCGCTCAGCCACGGGCGCAGCGTTTCAAGATGAAGTTCAGGCCCAACTTATTCATTTATCATTGAAGCTGGGCTTCCCTGTAACTGATAGCCTCGACCTGTATGGACGTATCGGCGGCGGTTATGCGGCCGCCAACAGTGATCTGAAAGGCGGTGATGGTCGGTTCAACTTTGTCAGCGCGCTGGGTGCCGAGTATGCGTTCAATCTCGACTGGGCCGCTCGCCTGGAGTACCAGTACACCACCCCGTATGGCAGTCGTGATGATACCGGTTTGAGAATGGATAACGGCCTGCTCTCACTGGCAGCGGTTTATCGCTTTGGTCAGGTTGCCCCTGTGGCGCCCGCCCCGGCTCCGGAACCTGCTCCTGCACCTGTGATGGTTGAGAAGCAGTTCACCCTGAGCTCCGATGTGCTGTTTGACTTCAACAAGGCGACCCTCAAGCCAGAGGCCAGCCAGGCACTGGATAGCCTCTATAGCCAGATTGAAGAGGCGCGACCCAAAGATGGCGTGGCAACCGTAATTGGTCACACCGACCGTATCGGTTCCGATGCCTACAACCAGAAGCTCTCCGAGCAGCGTGCCCAGACCGTTGCCAACTATCTGGTTGGTAAAGGGATCCCGGCCGCCAAGATCAATGTGGAAGGGCGCGGTAAATCCTCACCGGTTACCGGCGACAGCTGCGTCAGCAAGTCCAAGCGTGAGCTGATCGTCTGCCTGGCTCCGGATCGCCGTGTTGATGTGAAAGTCGAAGGTGTCAGCGAGGTGCAGGAGTAATCCTTCACACTGAGCAGATCTCCACTGGGGCTGGAAGGAACAGCCCCTGTCGGAGCAAGAGAGACCAAAAAGCCAGTCAGTTGATCTGACTGGCTTTTTACATTGGCATTGCGGTCGGGCAGGGGACAAATCAGGAAGGGAGTGGCATCACCCGGTTGCGCCCCAGCTCCTTGGCCTTGTAGAGCAGCTTGTCGGTACGTTCGACCAGACAGTCTGCGCTCTCCTGACCGTTGAACTCGCCCACGCCAAACGAGGCTGTGATGTGGTCGATGCGGCGGCCCGATTTGCGATCCAGAATCGACATCCGCTCGATGGCGCGGCGCATGCTCTCCGCCATCTGTCTGGCCAGCGCCAGCGAGCGATGGGGGACCAGCATGGCGAACTCCTCCCCACCCAGCCGATAGGCGGTGACTCCCTCCTTGCAGGCATCGCGCAGCCGTTTGCTGAAGGCGCGCAGCACCTGATCGCCGAGCAGGTGCCCATATTCGTCGTTGAAGTTCTTGAAGCGATCGATATCGGCGAGGATCAGCGAGAAGGGGTGCTGGCTGCGGATCAATCCTTCCAGCTCCAGATCGAAGGCGCGGCGGTTGAGCAGGTTGGTGAGGGCATCCTCGTTGGCCAGCTTGCGTGTCTCGTTGAGCGCGGCCCGCAGCTCCTTGATCTCTTTCTCCGCATTGCTGAGCTGGTTGCGAAAGTGCATGGTGGACATGCGCACGTCTCGCGATTCGCGCACCAGCTCCCGCAGGATCCCCATGGTATCTTCCAGGCTGAAGCCCTCGTCATCAATGCGGCTGAGCTTGTCAAAACTCTTGTCGAGCATCTCCTGAAACATGCCGGTATCGGAGATGGTGTCCTGCATGGAGTGGCCGAGCTCGTTGGCCATGGCGGCGAGGCTCAGTTTCATCGCCTCCATCTGCTTCTCGTCCTGAGCGGCCAGATACTGGTGATAGAGCCGCTCGCAGGTGGTGAGCGAGCAGGTTCCCTGCATTTTGACTGCCTGATCAATCGCCTGGTTGAGCTCGGGCATGCTGGCCGAGACATAGTTGTACCACAGGTGGTAATTGTCCGGCGTCGTGGGGATCTGGTACTTGATCATCAAAGGGACCGCCTGTTTGAGATAGGCGGCGGATTGGGCAAATGTATCCTTACTCATGAGTTCTATGTCTCATCATGCCAGCGAACTGCACATAGTATGACAGAGAGATTGGCCAAAAGGCAGCCGATGGATGCCATTCGCCCCCCCCTCCGATATAATGGCACCGTTACCACCTACCCTAAGGCCTGCTTATGTCTCAAAAAGATCCTTTCCTCGAACGCGAGGCCGAAAAATACGATAACCCCATCGCCAGTCGCGAGTTGATCCTGGAACTCATAAAGGGCCATGAAAAGCCCATGTCCCGTGAAGAGTTGGCCAAGGTCCTCAAGCTGAAAGATGAAGAGCCGTTGGAAGCCTTGCGTCGTCGTCTGCGCGCCATGGAGCGTGATGGACAACTGGTATTCACTCGCAACCAATGTTATGCCCTGCCGGATCGCCTGAATCTGGTCAAAGGTTATGTAATCGGCCACAAGGATGGCTTCGGTTTTCTGCGTCCGGAAGGTGGTGGTCCGGATCTGTATCTGAACAACCGAGAGATGCAACGCCTGATGCATGGCGATTACGTGCTGGTTCAGCCGACCGAGATCGACCGCAAGGGTCGTCAGGAAGCGCGTCTGGTGCGCCTGCTCAAGTCCCGTGAGGCAGACATTGTCGGCCGTTACTTCGTCGAGAATGGTGTTGGTTTCGTGGTGCCGGATGACAGCCGTATCGGCCAGGACATCATCATCCCGGAAGGGGAAAACAAAGGGGCTCGCCAGAGCCAGGTCGTGGTTGTGCGCATCAATCAGCGCGCCACCTCCCGCATCAATGCCGTCGGCACCGTCCTGGAAGTGCTGGGCGAGAACATGGCGCCGGGCATGGAGATCGAAATTGCCCTGCGTACCCACGGCATTCCGCACACCTGGCCGGAAGAGGTGACCAAAGAGGTTGCCGGTCTCGGTGAGCAGGTGCCGGAGAAAGCCAAAGAGGGCCGCATCGACCTGCGCGCCCTGCCGCTGGTCACCATCGACGGGGAAGATGCCCGTGACTTCGATGACGCTGTCTTCTGTGAAGCCAAACGCGGTGGTGGCTGGCGTCTGTGGGTTGCCATTGCTGACGTCTCCGCTTACGTGAAGCCCGGCACGGCGCTGGATGCCGAAGCGTATCAGCGTGGCAACTCCGTCTACTTCCCCGAGTTCGTGGTGCCCATGCTGCCGGAGGTGCTCTCCAACGGTCTGTGTTCTCTGAACCCGCAAGTTGACCGTCTCTGCATGGTGTGCGAGATGACCATCTCCGCCGCTGGCCGCATGTCCGGCTACAAGTTCTACGAAGCGGTAATGAACTCTCACGCCCGTCTGACCTACACCAAGGTGGCGGCGATCCTCGACGGGGATCCCAAGCTGCGTCAGCAGTATGATCCGCTGGTGGGCCATATCGAGGAGCTCAACAACCTCTACAAGGCGCTCAAGCATGCCCGTCATCAGCGCGGTGCGGTGGAGTTCGAGAGCGAAGAGACCCGCTTCATCTTCAACGCCCAGCGCAAGATCGACCGCATCGTGCCACTGGTGCGCAACGATGCCCACAAGATCATCGAAGAGTGCATGATCCAGGCGAACGTGGCTGCTGCCCGTTACATCGAGAAGAACGAAGCCTTTGCCCTGTTCCGGGTCCATGACCGTCCGGGCGAAGAGCGTCTGACCGGTTTTCGCGACTTCCTGGCCGAACTGGGTCTGGAGCTTAAAGGTGGCCTCGAGCCCGAGCCGAAAGATTTTGCCGAGCTGGCCGCCAAGTTTGAAGGTCGCCCGGATGCGGAGCTGCTCTCCACCATGCTGCTGCGCTCCATGCGTCAGGCCATCTATCAGGCTGACAACATCGGTCACTTCGGTCTGGCGTTGAAGTCCTACGCGCACTTCACCTCGCCAATCCGTCGCTATCCCGACCTGATCCTGCACCGGGCGATCAAGTATCAGACCGCCAAGGAGCAACAGGGCAACCTGCGCCACAAGTGGACCCCGAGCGGTGGTTATCACTACCAGCTGGAAGAAGTGGACCCGATGGGCGAGCACTGCTCCATGACCGAGCGCCGTGCCGACGATGCCACTCGCGACGTGGCCGACTGGCTCAAGTGCGAGTACATGCTGGATCACGTGGGTGACGAGTTTGACGGCGTTATCGCCAGCGTCACCGGCTTTGGTTTCTTCGTCCGCCTGGCGGAGATCCACATCGACGGTCTGGTGCACGTCAGCACCCTCACCAACGACTACTACCAGTTTGATCCCCTGCACATGCAGCTGATTGGCGAGAACTTCCGCCGTCGCTACCGTCTGGGTGACAAGGTGCGGGTCAAGGTGATGGGCGTGAATCTGGATGATCGCAAGATCGACTTCGTGATGGTGGAAGAGCCCCTCAAGATCACCGGCAAGAACGCCAAGCAGGCGGTTCGCAAGATGGCCGAGATCAAGAAGGAGAAGGCCAAGAGCGCCGAGCGCCACGAAAAGCGCAAAGAGAAAGATGGCAAGGAGAGCGGCAAACCCGCCAAGGGTGGCCGCGCCAAACCGAGCAACAGACGACCGAGCAAAAAGGCTCGCGATAAGGCCAAGAGCACTAAATGAGTACTGAACTGATCTACGGCATTCACGCTGTCACCGCGCTGCTGGAGCGCACTCCCGAGCGTTTCATCGAAGTGTGGGCCCTCAAGGGGCGGGATGACGACCGGCTGCAACCCCTGCTGGCCGAGCTGGAGTCCCTCGGTCTCAAGGTGCAGAGCGTGAACCGCAAGACCCTTGATGACAAAGCGGAAGGCAACAATCACCAGGGCATCATGGCCCGGGTGAAAGAGGCGCCGAAGCTCGCCGAGCACGATCTGGCCAGCCTGCTGGATGAGTTGGCGGCACAACAGAACCAGCCCTTCCTGCTGGTGCTGGATGGCGTGACCGATCCGCACAACCTCGGCGCCTGCCTGCGCAGCGCCGATGCGGCAGGGGTGCACGCTGTGATTGTGCCGCGGGACAAGGCCACCGGCCTCACCCCGATCGTGCGCAAGGTTGCCTGTGGCGCCGCTGAAGTGGTGCCGCTGATTCAGGTCACCAACCTGGCCCGCACCCTGCGCGAATTGCAGGAGCGCGGCGTCTGGATTGTCGGCACCGCTGGCGAGGCCGATCACGACCTCTATCAGGCCAAACTGACCGGCCCGATGGCGCTGGTGATGGGTGCCGAAGGTAAAGGTATGCGTCGCCTGACCCGCGAACATTGCGACGAGCTGGTGAGCATCCCAATGGCAGGGGCGGTATCCAGCCTCAACGTCTCAGTGGCAACCGGCGTCTGCCTGTTTGAAGCCGTGCGTCAGCGTCGCGGTTAATCATGCTGACTGACAGACCCCCCTTCGATTGGGCGCAGGTCGCAGATAAAGAGGAGGCCGCGCGCCTCCTCTCTTTTGCCCGCCCGCTGACCCTCAGCCCGAAAAGCTGCCTCTGGCACGCCGGTGACAGCCCGGATCTGCTGGTCAGGGTGGAGCAGGGGCTGCTGCGGGCCAAGCTGGTGCTGGAGGATGGCCGCGAGTACATCAAGGAGTTCTATTGGGAGGGGGACGAGTTTCTCGACTTCCATCACCTGCTAAGTGGTGAGCCGGCCCGCTACAGCGTGGAGGCGCTGGAGCCCTGCCGTTTGCAGCTGTTCAGTCTGGCTGACCTGCGCCAGCTGCCCGGCTGGCCGCGCTGGTATCAGCACCTGCTGGAGGTGCAGCTGCGCATCAAGGAGGAGAAGGAGCAGTTGCTGCTGACCGGCAGCCCGCAGGCGCGCTATCAGCACTTTCTCGACAGTTTTCCCGCACTCGATGCCAGAGTGCCGGATCACCAGATCGCCGCCTATCTCGGTATTACGCCCATCAGTCTGAGCCGCATTCGCAAACGGCTGAAAGAACTTAACAAAGGTTAATGCAGGGCGCTGGCGCCACGATTATGCTGGCAGGCCGAACTGATAAGGAGTTGCCGATGAACTGGATCCTGAAACCCTGGTCTGAACTGACCACTGACGAGTTGTATGAGTTGCTGGCGCTGCGGGCCGAGGTGTTCGTGGTGGAGCAGACCTGCCCCTTTCAGGATCTGGACGGGCTGGATCGCCGCGAAGGGGTCTGGCACCTGCTCGGGTACCAGGGCGACCAGCTTGCTGCTTACGCGCGGATTATGGCGCCCGGCATCGGCGACGAGAGCGGTGCAGCCATCGGTCGGGTGGTGACCTCACCCAAGGCGCGTGGCGGTGGTCTTGGTCATAAGCTGATCAGCGAGGCGGTCAAGGCGTGCGAGGCGCGCTGGCCGACTCACAGCATCTGGCTGGGGGCGCAGGCCCATCTGCAGGGCTTCTATGGCCAGCACGGTTTTGTGGCGGAAGGGGAAGGCTATCTCGAAGATGATATCCCCCATATGGGGATGCGCAGAGTGGTGGCATAACCACTCGTCAGAGTGATTTAGAATGCAGAAGGGCCATCCCGCGGGATGGCCCTTCTCTTTATCGCCAGGCGATCACTTCTTCTTTTTCTTCTTGGCGGACTTCTTCTTGTCGACCGGCTTTTTCTTCTTCACCGGTACCCGCGCTTCCTTGTGTTTCGGGCGCAGCTCGTCGATCACCCGGCGCTTGAGGCGCTCCTCGGTGTAGCGCTCGATCTTGGCGACCATCGCCATGTCGTGGGCTTCCACCAGGCTGATGGCGCAGCCACGATTGCCAGCGCGGCCGGTACGGCCGATCCGGTGGACGTAGACATCGGCGCCGTAGGGCATGTCGTAGTTGATGACATGGCTGACGTTCGGCAGGTCGATGCCGCGGGCGGCGACGTCGGTGGCGATCAGGAAGGGCACTTCCCCTTCGTGGAACTTGCGGATCGACTCGATACGCTTGCTCTGCTCCATCTCGCCACGGATCCAGGCGCAGGAGATGCCTGCCGCCTGTAGCTGGCCGGAGAGCTCCGCCAGACGCTCGCGGGTCTTGACGAAGATGATGGCTTTCTGGGTTTCCGGATCTTTCAGGATATGGGTCAGCAGCGCCAGCTTGTGGGCGGCGTCATCGGCCAGATGGATCCACTGGGTAATGGGGCGACGTTCGCTGCGGGGAGGTTCGGCATGCAGCTCCACCGGATCCTTGAGGATCTCGTTGGCGAACTTCTCAAGGCCGGCCCCTTCCAGGGTCGCGGAGAAGAGCATGGTGTGCTTGCGGTAGCGCGCCTCTTCCACGATGCGGTTCACATCCTTGATAAAGCCCATGTCCAGCATGCGGTCCGCTTCATCCAGCACCAGCACTTCGATGTCGTGGCTCTCGAACTCCTCTTTCTCGATGTACTCGAGCAGACGGCCCGGGGTGGCCACCACTATGTCGGTGGTCTTGGTCAGGGCAGGCAGCTGCTCTTCATGGCTGACGCCGCCGATGATGGTCTCGATGCTGAGGTTGGTGTGGGCCGCCAGCGCCTTGGCGTGGGCGGTCACCTGCAGGGCCAGCTCGCGGGTCGGGGTCAGGATCAGCATGCGGCAGGGGCCCGGCTTGCGGCGCGGGAAGTCCAGCAGGTGCTGGAGTGCCGGCAGCAGGAAAGAGGCGGTCTTGCCGGTACCGGTCGGAGCGGATGCCAGAATATCGCGGCCGTCCAGGGCTGGCTCCAGCACCATCTGCTGGATGGTGGTGGGGCGGGTGAATCCCATCTCGGCCAAGGCCCGGTTGAGGGCTGGGTGCAGGTCGAAATCATCAAAGGACTGGCTCATGGCAATACTCGGTCATTAAGGAAACGGCAGATTATAGGCGATTATCTCGTCGGCTCCTATTGGTGAGTGTGTCTTAGCCGCTATAATCGCCCACCATTTTTGCAGATGACGGGGGCCAGATGGGGCGTAGTCGCGGATTTACCTTCAAACAGTTCCATATCAATCACGATCGCTGCGCCATGAAGGTGGGCACCGATGGCATTTTGCTCGGTGCCTGGGCGCCGGTCGAACAGGCGCGACGAGTGCTCGATATCGGCACCGGCAGCGGCCTGATCGCCCTGATGCTGGCCCAACGCAGCAGATCTGACTGCCGTCTTGATGCGGTCGAGCTGGATATTAATGCGGCCAGTCAGGCGCGGGAGAATGCGGCTGCCTCTCCCTGGGCCGATCGGGTGACCGTCATAGAGAGTGCCATTCAGGATTATCAGGCCGCCCCTTACGATCTTGTCGTCTCCAACCCTCCTTATTTCGTGGCAGGCCAGTCATTTAGCGATCCGGCGCGGGCGTTGGCCCGCCATACCGGTGCCCTCGACAGCCCCGCATTACTGGCGGCCTGCGATCGTTTGCTGAGCCCGAACGGGCAGGTGGCGCTGGTGCTGCCGACGGCGATGGCCGATGAAATTTTATGCATTTCGGCGAATTATGATCTGCATGGCATTTGTTATACAGCCGTTATCACCAGAGAGGGTAAAGAGGCAAATCGTGTTTTATTGCTACTTGGCAGAGGATTAAACAGGTGTGAGAGGGGTGAAATTGTGATCCATTCTGCTGATGGGGCCTATTCCGACAGATATATCCAACTGACCAAACCCTTCTATTTGAAGATGTAAATTTCGTCTTGAACTATTTTTTCACGCCATTATGCTGGTTCCAGATCGAGCGCCCGCTCCAGACCAGCTAAAACCACTGGTTGCGATGAAAAAACATGCGGGGCTCTTTTTTATACCCCCTGAACACACCCGGTCAGCGACCGATAAAAACTATAACAAGCAATAATTTACAAGACAGACGAGGTTGAACTTGACGAAATCACTCACATTGTCCGATGTACTCGGATTAGGGTTTATGACCTTCGCCTTCTACCTGGGCGCCGGTAACATCATTTTCCCGCCGTTGGCCGGTTACATGGCTGGTGAGCACCTCTCCCTGGCGATGTTTGGCTTCCTGGTCACTGCCGTGGGCCTGCCTCTGGTGACCATTCTGGCCGTGGCGAAAGCCGGTAACGGCTGGGCTGGCATGACCAAGCTGCTGCCTGCCGGTGTCGCGACTGCGCTGGCCGTTGCCATCTATATCATCATCGGCCCGGCCTTTGCCGCGCCCCGTACCGGTCTGGTTGCCTACGAAATGGGCCTCAAGCCGTTCATCGGTGATATGGGGCAGGCGGGTCTGGCGGCCTATACCGTGATCTTCTTTGGTGTGGCCATTCTGGTCTCCATGAACCAGGGCAAGCTGATGGACGCCATCGGCAAATACCTGACTCCGGTACTGATGCTGCTGCTGCTGACCCTGGCGGTCGGGGTATTCGTAGCGCCGCAAGGCTCCATGCCTGACGCGTCCGGTGACTATCAGAACAGCCCCTTCGTGAAAGGGATCCTGGAAGGCTACAACACCATGGACACCCTGGCGTCCCTGATGTTTGGCGCCCTGATCGTCGATCTGCTGCGCCAGAAAGGCATCAACGATTACAAGAGCCAGTTCAAGTATCTGGCCATTGCCGGCCTTATCTCTGCCGTTGGTCTGAGCGTGGTGTACGTCTCCCTGTTCCAGCTGGGTAATACTGCAGCCGGCGTTGCGACCGATGTCAGCAATGGTGGCGCCATCGTCAACGCCTACGTACTGAGCCTGTTTGGTCAGCCGGGTCAGTTCATTCTGGCGGCCATCATCACTCTGGCGTGCTTTACCACTGCAGTCGGTCTGATCTCCGCTTGTTCCGATTTCTTCCACAATCTGACCGGCATGGCTTACAAGAAGCTGGTGGTGTTGCTGGGCGTTATCTGTGCCGTGGTGGCCAACGTGGGCCTGAGCCAGTTGATCAGCCTCTCCATTCCGGTGCTGGTTGCCATCTATCCGGTTGCCGTGGCGCTGGTGCTGGTCACCTTCCTGAATGGTTACTTCGGCCGCCCCCGTCTGGTGTTCCGTGGCGTGTTGATGGTTGCCTTCCTGTTCGGGTGCCTGGATGGTCTGGGTGCTGCCGGTATGAAGATGGATGCGTTTGCCTTCCTGCCGCTGTTCGACAAGGGCCTCGCCTGGCTGATGCCGACCCTGCTGGCCTGCGTAGTTGGCGTGATGGTGCGTCCGACCGAGATGGCTGCCGAAACTGCCTGATCACGCCCGATGTGATATTGCCAAGAGCCTGCCCCGTGCAGGCTCTTTTGTTTTCTGTGAGCCTCGCTTCTCACCTCGCTTTGCTGCCGTAATTGTCACTGTACGCAGATAGCATCTGAGCAGCCGTATTTGGCCGCTATAACCTGTCCCCCCCTTCTCACCTCCCATACGCCACGTGTGACACCTGTTTATGGAGCGCCGAGTTGTTCGGCGATTAATTCCGCAGCAGTAAATTGTTTCAAGATATTAATTGGTGATTGAGATCGAACTCCTCTTCTTTATGCTAAAGGTGGTGCGCCTCATCCGGTCCGCGGGCCGTGTGGGGGCGAGAGGTATTGTTACCGGTTATCTGCCAGGCAGTGGGTGCAATCAATAACAAGCTGATAAGGCAGATGAGGTTGAGTTTGACGAAATCATTGAAGTTGTCCGACGTATTCGGATTGGGGTTTATGACGTTTGCCTTCTATCTGGGGGCTGGCAATATTATTTTTCCGCCGCTGGCCGGTTTTATGGCTGGTGAGCATCTGCTGGCCGCCATGTGCGGCTTTTTGCTGACGGCGGTGGGTTTGCCGCTGATCACCCTGATTGCGGTGGCCAAGGGGAGTTCGGGGGGCGGCGCGAGTGGCTGGACCGGAATGACCCGCTATCTGCCCGCCGGGGCGGCGACGGCGCTGGCCATCGCCATCTATATCATCATGGGGCCCGCCTTTGCCATTCCCCGCACCGGTCTGGTCGCCTACGAGATGGGGCTCAAGCCCTGGCTCGGCGATGCCGGTCATGCGGGACTGCTGATCTACACCCTGAGTTTCTTTGCGCTGGTGATCCTGGTGGCGCTCGATCGGGGCAAACTGCTCGATGCGGTCGGCAAGTATCTGACCCCAGCCCTGATGGCGATGCTGCTTATTCTGGCGGTCGGGGTCTTTATGACGCCGCAGGGCACCATGCCAGATGCCAGCGGTGAGTACATAGATGCAGCCCTGACCAAAGGAATGCTGGAGGGGTACAACACCATGGACACCCTTGCCTCCCTGATGTTTGGAGCCCTGATCATCGGGTTGCTGCGCCAGAAGGGGATCGAGGATTATCGCAGCCAGTTCAAATATCTGACCATCGCAGGCTTGATCTCGGCAGTTGGGCTGTCGGCGGTGTATGTCTCGCTCTTTCAGCTGGGCAACAGCGCCGGTGGGGTCGCAAGTGATATCAGCAACGGCGGCGCCATCGTCAATGCCTACGTCCTGAGTCTGTTTGGTCAACCGGGTCAGTTTATTCTGGCTGCCATCATCACCCTGGCCTGTTTTACCAGTGCGGTCGGCCTGCTCTGTGCCGGTGCCGACTACTTCCATGGCCTGACTGGCTGGGCCTATCGCAACTGGGTGATGCTGCTGGGGGCGCTCTGTGCAGTGGTGGCCAATGTGAGTCTGAGCGAATTGATCGGCCTCTCCATCCCGGTGCTGGTGGCCATCTATCCGGTTGCCATCGCGCTGGTGCTGGTGACCTTCCTCAAGGGATGGTTTGCCCAGCCACGGCTGGTGTTTCGTGGTGTGCTGACGGTCGCCTTTCTGTTTGGTTGCCTCGATGGGCTGGGCGCTGCCGGTATGGCGATGGACGGCTTTGCCTTCCTGCCGCTGTTCGACAAGGGACTTGCCTGGCTGCTGCCGACTCTGTTGGCCTGCATTATCGGTATCTTGATGCGACCAAGCGGTAAGCTGGCTGCCGAAGCGGCTTGATTCTGGAACAACGAGATAGCAAAGAGGCCAGCATCTGCTGGCCTCTTCTGTTTCTGCCGGATCCGTTACCGGATCAGATTTGCGGGCCTTTCGGCTTGGGTTTGCCCTCCAGACCATACCAGTGGGTTTCTACCCGTCCGGCATGCCACTCGAAGGTGCCCCAGGGCTGCTTGGCTTCCCAGCGCGGGAAGTTGATGAGCATCCGGTTATCTTCGTACTTGTAGAGGGAGGTGCTGATCTGAATGTCCGACAGGAGCAACAGCAGGGCCCAGCAGATGAAAATCCATTTCAATGCTTTCCACATAGGGTTACTCGAAGCAAATTTCGATAGTGGCGCGACCGAAATCCGATTCGAACGGCATCATGATCTTGGTGCCATCGGCACGGTGGGTAATGGTGTGGTTGGGGCCGGAGACGATGATGGGGGTAGCCATGTCAAACTCGTAGCCCTTCTCGCCCAGCATCCGCTTGGCACCGCCGGTCACCATGTTGGTGATTTCACCGACCATGTCGGTCACCTCTTCGTTGATGTTGGCGGGAGCTTCCCCCAGCATGCGGCGCATGATCTCCAGCGCCAGCCCCTTCTCGAAGCTGATGGAGAGGGAGCCACGGGTCTGCGGGCCGACCATGCCGATCAGGCCGGAGACGTCGCCGCGCGCCAGCTCATCCATCTTGCGTTTCGGTTTGCCCGGTTTGAGTTCCAGCTGTGCCATGGTCGAGAGCACATTGAGCAGGGATAGCAGGAACGGATTTACAAAATCAGCCTTCATGATGACTTCCTACAGTGGGCGTACAACGGGCACATTGGCCATGTGCCTCTATCGTCTTATTGGTAATAGTAAAACCATGCAAGTGGGCCTGCTCGGAAAACGCGCTATCGATCGCCGTATCGTGAAGCTCGACCACATCCCCGCACTCGTCGCAGATCAACAACTGCATCGGGTGAGCGTGATCGAAGTGGCAGCAGAAGATAAACGCGTTGAGAGATTCCACCTTGTGAGCAAAGCCCTGTTCGAGCAAAAAATCGAGTGCCCGATAGACGGTTGGCGGCTTGGCATTGGCTTCGGTTTGTTGCAGCTGGGCCAACAAATCATAGGCGCTGATGGCATTGCCGTGTGCCGCCAGCAGGCGAAATACCTGACGCCGGGTCGGGGTGAAGCGGATCCCTCGCTGTATACAGAGTCGCTCGGCTCGTTGTAAAAGTTGGTCTTGATTCATGATCGCGCAGATACCCTTTCTATTAGCCGGATACTATCACAGGGCCTCGCATGGCGCGGCGACAAAATTCATTTTCTGGGGCTGCTTCACGTTGTGATAAAATCCGCCCCTTTCTTTAGCCAACCCGGATGATTTTTATGCAGGCGCAGCGTTTTTCCATCGCCCCCATGCTGGACTGGACTGATCGGCATTGCCGTTACTTTCATCGACTGATGAGCCGCCAGACCTTGCTCTATACCGAAATGGTGACCACCGGCGCCATCATCCACGGCAAGGGGGATTATCTGGGTTACAGCGAGCAGGAGCACCCCATCTCCCTGCAACTGGGTGGCAGCAATCCGGCCGATCTGGCGCGCTGTGCCAAGTTGGCCGAGGAGCGCGGCTATGACGAGGTGAACATCAACGTCGGCTGCCCCTCCGATCGGGTGCAAAACGGTCGCTTTGGTGCCTGCCTGATGGGGGAACCGGCGCTGGTGGCGGACTGCGTCAAGGCGATGCGCGATGTGGTCGATATTCCGGTGACGGTGAAGACCCGTATCGGTATCGACGATCAGGACTCTTACGAGTTTTTGCAGGCCTTCATCGAACAGGTGCGCGATGCCGGTTGCGACACCTTCATCGTCCATGCCCGCAAGGCGTGGCTGAGCGGCTTGAGTCCCAAGGAGAACCGCGAGATCCCACCGCTCGATTATCCTCGGGTCTATCGGGTCAAGCAGGATTACCCGGAGCTCACCATAGCTCTCAACGGCGGTGTCACCTCCATGGAGCAGACTCTCGAGCACCTGCAACACGTCGATGGCGTCATGATGGGGCGTGAAGCCTATCAGAACCCCTACATTCTGGCGCAGGTAGACAACCTGGTGTTCGGCCAGAACAACGCTGTGCCGAGCCGCCACGAGGTGGTGCGGATGATGCTGCCCTATATCGAGCAGGAGCTGGCCAAGGGCAACTACCTCTCCCACATGACCCGCCACATGCTGGGGCTGTTCCAGAACATGCAGGGGGCCCGCGCCTGGCGCCGTCACCTGAGTGAGAACGCCTGCAAGCCGGGGGCGGATATTCAGGTGGTGCTGGATGCCATGGCCAAGGTGCCGGAGTTTACCGCCAGCGAGACGGCCGAATAAGCCAGTTGTGCCAAGGCAAGAGCAACAAAAAGCGCGTCAGTTGACGCGCTTTTTTTATTACTGTCGCTTCAATATCTGAACTGGTTGATCAGCCGCGAGAGGTCCTGCAGCCGCTCTACCAGCAGGGTGATGCCATCGAGGGCCTGCCTGCTGTTGTCGGCAGTGTGGCTGGCCAGTTGGTGGATCTGGTGCACCCCTTCATCGAGGGTCGCCGTGACGTCTGCCTGCTGACTCACCGCCTGGGCGATCTCGTCGCTGGTGCGGGTTACCTGCCCCAGCATCCTATTGATCTGGGTGAGCACATCGGCGGTGGTGCCCGCGTGCTGCTGGCAGCGCACCGAGGTCTGCGCCCCTTGCGTCATCCCGTCCGACAGCTGTCGTGTAGTCTGTTGCAGCGCCTGGATCATCTCGTGGATCTCGCTGGTCGAGGCACGGGTCTTCTGGGCCAGCGCCCTCACTTCATCCGCCACCACGGCAAAGCCGCGCCCCTGTTCGCCCGCCCGGGCGGCCTCGATGGCCGCATTGAGGGCGAGCAGGTTGGTCTGGTCGGCGATTTGACTGATCACCTCCAGAATGCCGCTGATCTTCGGGCTGTCGCTGGTGAGCTGGGCCAGCACGGCGTGGTTGGCATCCAGCTCCTGATGGAGTTGGTTGACGGCAGAACGGGTGGTCGCCAATGCTTGCAGCCCCTCGTCGGATACCTGCTGTACCTCTATAACCAGATTGCTTGCCTCATGGGCACTGTGGGCCACATCGCGAATGGAGTGGCTCAACTCGGTGATGGCGGTCGCCAGCTGCTCGCTGTGGGCGCGCTGCTGCTGCAGGTGGGTATCGATGGTCTGGATATTGCCCCGGTCATCTTCGGCTGCCTGCAGGATCTGCTGGTTGGTGTCGGCGCTGCGCCCGACCACAGCCTTGAGCTCGGCCTGCTTCATCCGCAGGGCCAGTTCGACGGCCGCCAGGGTGTCGCGCCGTCGGGTGTAGAGCACCTGACAGAGTCGGGTTCCCTTGTCTTGAGCGGCAAGGGTGAGCAGATGAGCCAGCCGTTGCTGCAATCGCCAGCCGTGGGTTGCCTGTGCCAACAGCAACAGGGCGGTGGGCAGCAGCCATAACAGGCTGCCGGTGGCAAAGGTAGCAAGGGTGGTGAACAAGGCAGAAACGGAGAGCCAGAGGGTCAGCTGACCCGGTTCAATATGAAACCGGCTCAGCCAGGGAAGTGCCTTGCCGCTGCGCAGCAGGCCATAGAGCTGCTCGGCCCAGGCCACATCGCTGGCGGCGGGTTTGGTGCGCACCGACTGGAACTCGACGATCTCCTTCTGCGCATTGAGGATCGGGGTGACGTAAGCGTTTACCCAATAGAACTGACCGCTTTTGGCGCGGTTCTTGACCAGCCCCATCCAGCTTTTGCCCTGTCGCAGCCGCTGCCACATGTCGGCGAAGGCCGCCTTGGGCATGTCGGGGTGTCGCACCAGATTGTGGGGCACGCCTTCCATTTCGGCAGCACCGTACCCGGCCACATCACAGAAGTGCTGGTTGGCATAGGTAATATGACTGGCGGGATCAGTGGTCGAGATGAGTGCGATGTTGTCGGGGAAGTGTATCTCCCCCTCCTGATGGAGTCTGGTCATGTGTCGTTCCTGAAAAAGCCAAATAACTGATAAATATATTTTTTATTGTCGTTCTCAGTTAATCATTCTAAGGCTCTTCAGTGCCCCGAACTTGGCTTGGGTCAATTAATCAACACAATGAATTGATGAAGTGAGGGTCAGCTGGCCGGGGTGAAATCGTGAACTTCGCCGCTTCTCGGTTTAAAGCGCGGATCGCTATCTTTGTAGCTGCGCACCAGCTCCATCGTCTTGCAAAAGCTGGTCTGCTTGTCGTACTCCTGACGAGCCAACTCGATGGCCCGCTCGGCCCGGCGCCGCTCCATCTTGTCAGACTTGCGATCGCTGAACTGTTGCTGCTGGTGCAGCATCCAGCCGACAAACTCTTGCTGGCATTGGGATTCGCTATTGGCCTGCGCGGGCAGGGTCCACAACAACGAGAGCAGTATCAAATAACGCATGTCTGACTGGGCATTGAAGATTAATTGAACAGAAGGGGCGGCATTTTAGGCTGGAAATCGTGGTGTGAACAGTGTCAATAGCGAGGCCCTGCGGGGCCTCGCATCGTTGTGGCCGGTGTCAGTGTTTGACGAGGTAGAGTTGACGGCTGTAGGCCACATCTTCCGGGTTGTTGATGGGGTAGCCCTTGAGCCATGGCTTGATGAGTCGGGCATTGGTGTACTGGTAGATGGGGGCGATGGGGGTTTGATCCAGCAGGATCGCCTCCGCCTCGCCAAACAGCTTGCTGCGGCTGGCGGCATCCTGAGTGCTGGCCGCCTCTGCCAGTAGCTGGTCATAACGGGCATTGGCAAAGCCAGCCATATTGCCGCTGTGACGAGAGCCCCACAGGCCAAGGAACGCTGACGGGTCGTTGTAATCTGCGACCCAGGAGGAGCGGATCACCTCGAACTGACCGCTCTGGCGGCTGTCGAGATAGGTTTTCCACTCCTGATTGGTCAGCTCGACCTCGGCGCCCAGCTTCTGCTTCCACATGCTGGCGATGGCCAGCGCCATCTTCTTGTGAATTTCCGCGGTGTTGTAGAGCAGGGTCAACTTGAGCGGCTTGTCCGGGCCGTAACCGGCCTCCTTGAGCAGGGCCTTGGCCTTGCTGTCCAGCGCCGGTTGGCTGCTGGTGGAGAGCAAGTTGGCGGCCGGGGTAAAGCTGGCGGTCACATCCGGAGTGAAGTGATAAGCAGGTTTCTCGCCAGTGCCGAGCACTTTGTCGGCGATCAGGGCGCGGTCGATGGTGTAGGAGAGCGCCTTGCGCACCCGCACATCGTTCAGTGGTGCCTGACGGGTATTGAAAGCGTAGTAGTAGGTACCGAGCTGATCCGGGGTATAGACCTCATTCGGGATCTGCTGCTTCAGCTTGTCGTACTGCTCCTTGGGGAAGGATTCGGTGATGTGCAGATCGCCCGCCAGATAGCGGTTGGTCGCCGCGCTCTCCTGATTGATCGGCATGAAGATCACCTTGGTCAATACGGTATGTGCCCGATCCCAGTAATAAGGGTTGGGGGTCAGCTCCAGCTTCTCGTTGACCACCCGATGGTTCAGCACAAAGGCACCGTTGCCCACCAGTTTACCGGGCTGAGTCCACTGGTTGCCGTACTGCTCGATGCTGGCCTGATGGAGCGGCGACAGGCTGGGGTGGCTCAGCAGGTTCAGGAAGTAGGGCACCGGCTGGGAGAGGGTCACCTGCAGGGTGTGATCATCGAGGGCCTTGACCCCCAGCTCGCTGGCAGGCAATTTGCCAGCGACTATTTCGTCCACCTTGTCGAAACGGGCCAGTTGGGCAAACCAGGCGAAGGTGGCCGCCTCTTTCGGGTCTACCAGCTTGCGCCAGCCGTAGACGAAGTCGCTGGCCTTGACTGGATCGCCGTTGGACCAGCGCGCATCCGGGCGCAGATGGAAGGTAAAGAACTGGTTGCCCTTGTTTTCCCAGCTGGCCGCCACCCCGGCAACCGGTTTGCCATCCGGCCCCTGGGTCAGCAGCCCCTCGAACAGATCCCGCAGGACCTGCAACTCCGGCAGGCCGACCAGCTTGAGCGGGCTCAGGCTCGCAGGTTCATCCTTGAGGTGGCGAACGACAATCTGCTCGGCGGCGAGTTGTGTTCCGGCGGGAATATCGGCAGCCTGGACAGCAGCACAGCCCAGCAGGGCCAGCAAGGGGCTCCATCCTTTCATGGGTCGGATCCTTCAAATAGTGTGAAGCGGGGAGAAAACTCGGCGAGAAAATATCGCCGACAGATGGGAAATCATGATATCCCGTTTGCTGGTCTGACCGCCAGCATTCGACTCTCACTCCCAATCGGGGTAGAAGAGCGTTCCCGGCGTCTGTGCAGTTCAATGTGGTGAGGAGTGTCAAACGATGAAAGCATGGTTATTGCTGGCCTGTGTGTTGAGCCAGGGTGCCTGGGCGTTGGCCCCGTGCCAGAGCGACACGGCGGTGGGCAACTGGTGCGAGATAGGCATCGATGCTTTGCACCCGACTCAGGGGGGCGTCGGCCAGATCCAGGTCGATGAGACCCAGGCCACATTGGCTGGCATGAGCGCAAAGCAGCTCGACAAGTTGATGAAAAAGAAAGAGATCCCCGTGGTGATTGCGCCGGATGGCAGTTACTGGCTGGTGGACAGGCACCATCTCACCAAGGCGTTGTGGCAGCAGGGCGTCAAGGATGCCCGGGTCAAGGTGATTGGCCGTCTGCAGGACAAAGCCAACTTCTGGAGCCAGATGCAGAACAATCATTGGGCCTGGCTCAAGGATGAGAAGGGACAGCCGCTGACCCCGGAGCAGTTGCCAACCAGCATCGACAAGCTGCCTGATTACCCCTATCGCACCCTCGCCGGACTGCTGCAGAATGCGGGCTACTTTCGCAAGGATAAACAGGTCTATTTCGTCGAGTTTGCCTGGGCCAGCTGGCTCGGCAAGCAGATGCAATGGATGCCGGTGGACAGCGCCAATCTGGCGGCCCGCCTGCAACAGGCCAAACGGCTCGCCTGCGGCAGCGATGCCAGTGACTTGCCCGGTTATCCCGGCAAGCAGTGCAGCCTCAACCAGTCCAAAAGCGCGCAATGAGTGGATGTGCGATGACGGCATCCAGAGCATGCCGGAGATAAAAGAGGGCGACCCCGGGGTCGCCCTTATGCTGTCAGCTACTGGTTAGCGGTGGTCACTCATGGCGCTCCGCCCAGCGGGCAGCCGCCTGTTCAAGCAGGGCGACGTCACCTTGCTGGATCAGCGGTAGCAGATCGTTGACCTGTTGATCCGGCCAATCCCACCAGGCGAGGGCCTGTAGCCGGGCAATCTCCTCCTCGCCAAAGCGCATTCGCACCACCCTGGCCGGGGTGCCCGCCACCATGGCATAGGGCGGCACATCCTGATTGACCAGCGAGCGGGCGGCGATGATGGCACCGTCGCCGATGGTGACGCCGGGCATGATCATCGCCTCCATGCCTATCCAGACATCGTTACCGATGCGGGTATCGCCTGCGGGGCGGTAGCTGCGCTTGAGCGCCGCCAGATCGGCGAACGGATAGGTGCTGATGAAGGACGTGTTGTGGGTGTGGTTGCCGCCCATGATGATCCTCACCCCGGCGGCAATCTGCACATAGTCGCCGATATGGAGCCGGTCGATATGCCAGAGCGGCTCCCAGCCGGTTTCCGGGCTGCGGCTGAAGGGATCGCCATGGAGGTAGCGCACCGCCACCTCTTCGAAGGGGCCATCCCAGGCACCCGAGTAGTAGCTGTGCTGCCCCTTGAGGCAGATATTGGGGTTGGTCACCGTCAGGTGCAGGTATTCGACCTGCGACCAGTGTTGGCAGGTGTTCATGCTGGTACTCCTTTGCTAAATGGATCGGATGGGTTGCGTTCGCTTGAGCGCAGCTAATAGATCCAGACCAGCATGCGGGGCACGCAGAGCAGGGAGCAGCCCAGCATCTGCGGGAGGCGAGGTCGCATTGTGGTGTGCTCCAAAGAAGGGGGGAAGGGCAGGATCATAAGGTCGGGCGCCGGGTTTGCCAAGGTTGCGCAGAGATCCTGCACTAACCCTCTGGTTGATATTTATTCTCAATTAGCCATGATAACACTCCCACCATGACGGACTCGGGAGAGCGAAATGACACCGCAAAGTTGGCAACGATACATGCTGGAGGCGGAGCGTGCCTGGCAGGCCGGTTCGCTGGGGGCGGCGATCTGCTTTTATCAGCAGGCGCTGGGGGATGTTTACGAGATGACTCAGGTCGAGTTGACCGAACTGGCCACCATGCGAGTCGCCACCTGCCACCGGCTGGCCGACTTCTGGCGGGCGATGGATGAGCCGACTTATGAGCTGCGCTACCTGAAGCTTGCCTCCGAGCTGGTGACTGCGCTGGTGCCGCAGTGCCCGAACCGGGAGTGCGAGGCACTGATCAGCGAGCTGGGTTGCTGCCGTGGAGCCCTGCTCGCGTTTCTCAAGCGTCACCCCAATCCGGAAATTGCCCGGCTGATCCAGTTACAAGACAAGGTGCAGGGCTGCGAGCTGATCGGCCGTTTTCGCCTCAACTGACCGGCGTTGAGCGGCAGCTCAGCCTCGCCGTTTGAGTTTCTGGGCGATCCGCTGCTGTGCCTCTTCCCCTTGCAGTGCCTGGGCGAAGGCGCGCGCCTCCAGATCGATGACAAAGTGCACCGCCTGTTTAAGCTCCTGTTTCAGCAGTGCCTTGCTCTTTTGCAACGCTCTGGGCGGTTTGGCCGCCAGCTTCAGTCCCTGCTCGCGGGCAAAGGAGAGTACTCCATCGGCCGCCACCACCTTGTTGGCGAGCCCGAGTCGCAGTGCCTCCTCGGCATCAATCGCCTCGGCCAGCAGCAACAGCTCGGCTGCCTTGAGGTGACCTACCAAGCGCGGCAGCAGCAGGCTGGAGGCGAACTCCGGCACCAGCCCCAGCTCGACAAAGGGAAGCTGCAAGCGGGCGTTATCCGCCAGATAGACCAGATCGCAGTGCAGCAAAATGGTGGTGCCAATCCCCACTGCCGGGCCTGCAACGGCAGCGATCACGGGTTTGGGGAAATCGGCCAGGGTGTGGAGGAACTGCAGTATGGGGTCGCCGGGCTCCAGCGCGCTCTTGCCCATAAAGTCGGCCAGATCATTGCCCGCGGTAAAGCAATCCTGCTGCCCCTGCAACAACAGAACATGCACCTCCTCATCGGCTGCCGCCTCTCGCAGCGCTGCCACCAGTTGCTTATAGAGCTCGGTGTTGAGGGCGTTGCGCTTGTCGGGGCGGTTGAGGGTCAGGGTGAGCAAGCCATCCTGCTGCTCGGCAATGAGAATGGGGGCCATGTCTAAATCCTTGTTATTGAAAGGTGCAAAAAAGGTTGCTGCTGGGGTAACCTTGGTGCCGTTTAACAACATCATAAAAGGATTTCAACCATGTTTAAACGTGCGTTTTATTCTCTGCTGGTTCTGGGGATGACTGCGCCTGCACTGGCCAAGGTCGAGGCCGTCGATGGCTATGTGCGTTTGTTGCCGCCGGGTTCCCCCAACACTGCCGCCTTTATGGTGCTGAAGAATGACGCCGACCAGCCGGTCAAGCTGGTGGCGGCGGCTTCTGCTGTGGCCGAGCGTGCCGAGCTGCACACCCACCTGCACGAAAATGGTGTGATGAAGATGCGTCAGGTCGAGAATATCGAGATCCCGGCCAAGGGAGAAACGGTGCTGAAACCGGGCAGCCTGCACATCATGTTGTTCGAGGTGGGCACGCTCTCCGAGCAGACCCCTTTCCCGCTCACCCTCACCATGGACGATGGTCAGAAGCTGGAGCTGTCACTGCCGGTGAAGCCGATTGAGCCGATGGCAGAGATGAAGCATATGAAGCACTGACATTTGTCGTCGTTTGTTCAGGATTGACGCTGGGTATTTTGGCTGCACCGAGTAAAATAGTGCTCTTTTCCATGTATGCAAGAGGAAGTGACGTAATGAAAAAGACGCTGATTGCCGGTTTTGTGCTGGCTCTGTGCAGCCAGAGTGTCATGGCCGCTGACGACTGGCGTTTTGCCGCCGGCGCCGACGTATGGGCCGCCAAGGGCAGTGGTCAGGCTTATGGTACCAGTGCTGATGGCAGCTATGACGACAGCTACAACTGGAACGGCTATCTGCAACTGGAACACGGCATCATCTTCCTGCCGAACGCCAAGTTTGAAGTCTCCGATTTCAGCACCTCCGGCGGCAATTTCAAAAACGATCTGACAGCCTACGATCTGAGCCTCTACTACCGTCTGTTCAACAACGATCTGTTCAAGATCGATTTGGGTATGACCGGTCGTCACTACGATGGCGAGCAGGTCTACTCCGGTCGCAAGGGTTATGACGAAGATACCCTGATGGCCTATGCCGGCAGTGAAGTGAAGATCCCGGGCACCGGCATCGCCTTCTTCGGCGATCTGCGCACTCACGATGCGGACAATTATGACTACCGTCTGGGTGGTTCCTACAAGTTCTCCTCCATGCCGATCAAGCTGCGTGCCGGCTGGCGTGAAGCCAAGGTCGACTTCGCCAATATCGATCAGTCTGTAGACGGCTGGTTCATGGGTGGTGAATTCACTTTCTAATCTGACCGTCAACTGACGACGAGGAGCGATAATGGGCCACATCATAGTGACAGGTGCTGGTTCTGGTCTCGGCCGAGCCCTGACCATCGGACTGGTTGAGCGGGGCCATCAGGTCTCCATGATGGGGCGCCGTTATCAGCGACTGCAGGAGCAGGAACAACTGCTCGGCAGCGCTGTGATCGGCATCGCCGCCGATCTGGCGCACCATGAAGAGGTCGACGTCGCCTTCGCCGCTGCGGTGGAGTGGGGCGGCCTGCCCGACATGGTGATCCACTGCGCCGGGGTGGGCGAGTTTGGCCCGGTCGGTGTCTACACCGCTGAACAGATCCGCCGGGTGGTGGAGAGCAATCTCATCTCCACCATTCTGGTGGCTCAGCAGACGGTACGGCTTATCGGCGACAAGGGCGGAGTACTGGCCAATGTGCTCTCCTCCGCCGCACAGGTGGGCAAGGCTAACGAGAGCCTCTACTGCGCCTCCAAATGGGGGATGCGCGGCTTTCTCGAATCCTTGCGCGCCGAGCTGAAAGGATCTCTGTTGCGGCTGGTCAATCTCTATCCGAGCGGGATCCGCAGCGAATTCTGGGACAACTCGGATCACGTCGACCCGAGTGGCTTCATGACTCCGGAAGATGCGGCGGCCTATATGCTCGACGCACTGGAAGCCAGAAGCAGCTGCCACGTGACCGACCTCTTTATCGGTCGCAATCCCTGAGGCTAAGCTAGCCATCCGGTTGCCGTTGTCCGCACACAGAAACAAAAAGCGCGCCAAATGGCGCGCTTTTTTATATCGGGAAGAGGGCGGAATTAACGGCCCAGCTTGGCCTTGAGCATGGCGATGATGTCGCTGATGGCCACTTCCTGCTTCTCGCCGGTGCGGCGGCACTTGTACTCCACCACGCCGTTGTCCAGACCGCGATCGCCGATGACGATGGCGTGCGGGATGCCCAGCAGCTCCATGTCGGCGAACATTACGCCCGGGCGCTCTTTACGGTCGTCGAACAGCACGTCCACACCGGCCGCTTTCAGCTCGGCGTAGAACTGTTGTGCCTGCTCGGCCACGCGCTCGGACTTGTGCATGTTCATCGGCACGATGGCCACTTCGAACGGAGCGATGGCGTCCGGCCAGATGATGCCGTACTGGTCGTTGTTCTGCTCGATGGCGGCAGCCACCAGACGGGAAACCCCGATCCCGTAGCAACCCATCTCCATGGTGACGGATTTGCCAGCTTCGTTCAGCACGCTCGCCTTCATCGCTTCGGAGTACTTGGTACCCAGCTGGAAGATGTGGCCCACTTCGATACCGCGCTTGAGCAGCAGCTTGCCCTGGCCGCACGGGCTCGGGTCGCCTTCCACCACGTTGCGCAGGTCGGCAACTTCGTAGGTAGCGATGTCGCGATCCCAGTTGGCACCGGTCAGGTGGAAGCCGGTTTCGTTGGCGCCGCAGACGAAGTCCGCCAGATGGGCGGCGCTGCGATCGACGATGATGCGACCGGCAAAGCCGACTGGGCCGATGGAACCTGCGTCGCAACCGGCGGCAGCTTTAATCTGCTCGTCGTTGGCGAAGGTCAGCGGGTTGGCCACGCCAGCCAGTTTCTCTGCCTTGATTTCGTTCAGTTCGTGGTCGCCACGCAGTACCAGTGCGATGACGGCCTGCTTGCCGTGCTCATCTTCCTCTGCCAGTACCAGCAGGGTCTTGGCGATGGCGGTCGGAGCCACGTTCAGGAAAGCGGCCACTTCGTCAATGGTGTGGACGTTCGGGGTGGCAACCTTGGTCAGGGCTGAGGTGGCGGCAGCGCGCTCACCAGCCGGTGCCAGCGCTTCGGCCATCTCGATGTTGGCGGCGTAATCGGAGCTGTCGGAGAAGGCGATCAAGTCTTCACCGCTCTCTGCCAGCACCTGGAATTCGTGGGAACCGGTACCACCGATGGAGCCGGTATCGGCCTGCACCGGACGGAAGTTCAGACCCATGCGGGTGAACGCTTTGCAGTAGGCGGCGTGCATCTTCTCGTAGGTATCGACCAGTGACGCTTTGTCGATGTGGAAGGAGTAGGCATCCTTCATCAGGAATTCGCGGCCGCGCATCACGCCGAAACGGGGGCGCACTTCGTCGCGAAACTTGGTCTGGATCTGGTAGAGGTTGAGCGGCAGCTGCTTGTAGCTGTTCACTTCGTAACGTATCAGCGCAGTGATCACCTCTTCGTGGGTCGGGCCCAGCACGAAGGGGCGGTTGTGACGGTCGGTCAGGCGGCACAGCTCGGGACCGTAGTCATCCCAGCGGCCGGACTCCTGCCACAGCTCGGCGGGTTGTACCACCGGCATGGAGACTTCGACGGCACCAGCATTGTTCATCTCTTCGCGAACAATGTTCTCGATTTTCTTCAGTACCCGCAGACCGGTTGGCAACCAGGCATACATGCCGGAGGCCAGTTTACGGATCATCCCGGCGCGCAGCATCAGCTGGTGGCTGACAACTTCAGCGTCGGAGGGGGTTTCCTTGAGAGTGGAAAGCAGATATTGGCTGGTACGCATCGCGGTAGACCTTAGCTAGAACGGGCGCGGGGCCCAGGATAATTTCAAGGGCGGAATTTTAACAGGCTGGGCGTTGCGGCCCAAGGGCTAAATTTGCCGCAACCCGAAAGGTGGCCACGCCCGGCAGATGGTCAGGGCAATGACCATTGCAACAAGCAGGCTTTTTATGCCTGCAATTTGGCCGGATCTCCGCTAAACTCTGCCACCTTTTCTCGATGGGCATGGCTCTGCCGCGTCCATCACCCCCCATTTTTAGTACTTTTGGAGCCGCTCATGCCGTTAGTGGGACATCAACACCAGATCGAGATCCTGGAACTGACCGACAAAGGAGATGGCAAAGGACGCCTGTTCGATCGCCCCCTGTTTGTCGAAGGTCTGCTGCCCGGTGAGCAGGCGCTGGTGGAGCTGACCGAGGTCAAGCCGAACTATCTGCACGGCAAGGTTGCCGAGCTGCTCCAGCCCTCTGCCGATCGGGTTGCCGATTTCTGCCCCAACACCGAGTGCGGTGGCTGTCAGGTACGTCCGCTGGCCTATCCGGCCCAGCTCAAGCTCAAGCAGGCACTGGTGCAGAGCGCACTGGAGCAGGTCGGGCTGGGTGACACCCCGGTCAAGGATATCCTTGGCATGGAAAGCCCGTTCGCCTATCGCAACAAGGCGCAATATGCGGTGCGTGGCTGTGACGCCGGTGCCGAGATCGGTTTTTATCGCAAGCACTCCCACGATCTCATCCCCGCCGATGACTGTGCGGTGCAGGATCCGCTGCACGTCGAGCTCAACGCCCGGGTGCGCAACTGGATGCGCGCGCACGACATCGCCGCCTATGACGAAGTAAACCACAGCGGCTGCGTGCGTAACCTTATGACCCGCAAGGGCTTCAAGAGTGGCGAACTGATGGTGGTGCTGGTGACCCTGGGCGAGGAGCTGCCGTTCGAAGCCGAACTGTTGGCAGCTCTGAGCGATCTGCCGGTTACTACTCTGGTGCAGAACATCAACGATGAGCGCACCAACCGCATTCTGGGCGCGACCAACCGGGTGCTGCTCGGCGAAGGGGTGATCCGCGACAAGATCCACGAGCTCGAGTTCGAGATCTCGCCGCTCTCCTTCTTCCAGAACAACCCGACCCAGACCGATGTGCTCTACTCCAGCGCCCTCGAGTATGCCGAGCTGACCGGTAACGAGACGGTGTTCGACATCTATTGCGGTATCGGTACCATCTCCCTTTTCCTGGCTGGCAAGGCCGCCAAGGTCGTCGGGATCGAGTCGGTGGAGAGCGCCATCAGCGATGCTCGCCGCAACGCTGCCCTCAACGGTATCGAGCACACCGAATTCCACGTTGGCAAGGCCGAGCAGCTGATGCCCGAGCTGCATGCCCAAGGCGTGACAGCTGACGTGGTGGTAATGGATCCGCCCCGCAAAGGCTGTGACAAGGCGGTGCTGCAGACCCTGGTCGCTATGGCGCCCCGTCGTCTGGTCTATGTCTCCTGCAACCCGCAGACCCTGGCCCGCGACCTTGCCTGGCTGGTCAAGCAGGGCTTCGTGCTGGACGAGGTGCAGCCGGTCGATATGTTCCCGCACTCCATGCATGTGGAAGCGGTTGCCCGCCTGAGCCTGCCAGTGAAAGCGTGATCGGACATTGGCGCGGAGCGATTGACATGTTCCTCCTCCACGCCATGCACGTCGAAGCGGTTGCTCGCCTGAGCCAGCCCGCCAAGGCGTGAGTCATCGCCTGACACTCGCCCATAAAAAACGACGCCAGCTGGCGTCGTTTTTTTATATGGGCAGAGATCCACGGTGACAAATCGTGAGTCATCCACTGGTTAATTAGTTGCACACTTTGTAGTACACCTCATTCCACAGCAGCGTCTGCTTGAGCTCGGGGATGCGAGTGTGCTCGTCAATCACCACGAACTCGATACCCATGATGTCGGCGAAGGTGCGCAGCTGCGCTATGTCCACCGATTGGGTGAATACAGAGTGGTGGGCGGCCCCGGCCAGGATCCAGGCCTCGGCGCTGGTCTGCAGGTCCGGCATGGGCTGCCACAGGGCGCTCGCCACCGGCAGTTTGGGCATGGCTTCTGGCAAGTCCACCACTTCCAGCTGATTGACCACCAGCCGGAAGCGGTTGCCCAGATCGATCAGGCTGGCGTTGACCGCCTTGCCGGCGGGGGCGGCAAACAGCAGGCGTGCCGGGTCGGCCTTCTTGCCTATGCCCAGATGCTGGGCATCCAGCACGGGTTTACCGGCGGCGATGGAGGGGCACACCTCCAGCATGTGGGCCCCCAGCACCAGGTTGTTGCCTGCCTCCAGGTGGTAGGTGTAGTCCTCCATGAAGGAGGTGCCGCCCACAAGACCGGCCCCCATCACCTTGAGGGTGCGCAGCAGGGCCGCGGTCTTCCAGTCCCCTTCCGCGCCGAAACCGAAGCCTTGCTGCATCAGGCGCTGGCAGGCGAGCCCCGGCAGCTGGTGCAGGCCGTGAAGGTCTTCAAAGGTGGTGGTAAAGGCGCCAAAACCGCCGTCGGTGAGGAATTTCTTCATCCCCAGCTCCTGGCGCGCCGCCTCATAGAGGGAGGCGCGCAGAGGCCCGCCCGCTTGCACCGCCTCAGTGAGGGTATAGGTTTCTTCGTATTCGACCAGCAGCGCCTCGATGTCGCTTGCGGGAATGGCGTCGATCACCTTCACCAGATCGCCGACCGGGTGGTAGTTCACCTGATAGCCGAACTGGATCTGGGCCTCAATCTTGTCGCCCTCGGTGACCGCCACGTTGCGCATGTTGTCGCCAAAGCGGGCGATCTTCAGGTGGCGACTGTCGTGAATGGCGGCGACGACCCGCATCCAGTTGCCCAGCTTGCGGTGGGCCTCTTCATCCTGCCAGTGACCGACTACCACGGTGCGCGGCAGCCGCAGCCGGGCCCCCATGAAACCGAACTCGCGGCCGCCGTGGGCGGTCTGGTTCAGGTTCATGAAGTCCATATCGATTTCGCTCCACGGTAGATCCCGGTTGAACTGGGTGTGGAACTGCAACAGGGGTTTTTGCAACTGGCTGAGTGCCGGGATCCACATCTTGGCGGGGGAGAAGGTGTGCATCCACACCATGAGCCCGATGCAGTGCTGGTCGTGATTGGCATCGCGGGCTACCGCGCTTATCTCGTCGAGGGTGGTGCCGGTGGGCTTGAGCACGATCTTGACCGGCAGGCCGGCGCGCTCGTTGAGCTGGCTGGTGATGGTGTGGGCGTGATCGGCCACCTGCTTCAGGGTGGCGGCGCCATACAGGTGCTGGCTGCCGACCAGGAACCACACTTCCAGCTGTTTCATCAATTCCATCTTGGTGTCCTCTGTTTATGCTTTTGTCTGGCCGTAATAGGCGTGCTTGCCATGCTTGCGCTGGTAGTGCTTCTCCAGCAGGTAATCGGGCAGGGGGCGTGCCCCCGGGTTTATCTGGCCGGTGAGCCAGGCCATGCGCGCCACCTCCTCCAGCACCACGGCGTTGTGCACCGCGTCTTCGGCACTCTTGCCCCAGCTGAAGGGGCCGTGGTTGGCCACCAGCACCCCCGGCATGGTGAGAATGGGGGTCTGCTTGAGGGTCTCGACGATGAGGTGACCGGTCAGCCCTTCGTAGTCCTCCTCCACTTCGCCCGGGGTGAGCAGGCGCGAGCAGGGGATCTCGCCGTGAAAGTAGTCGGCCTGGGTGGTGCCGAAAATGGGAATAGGGCGCCCCGCCTGGGCCCAGGCGGTGGCATGGGTGGAGTGGGTGTGCACCACGCCGCCAAGCTCCGGATAGGCGCGATAGAGCACCAGGTGGGTGGCGGTGTCGGAGGAGGGGCGCAAGGCACCTTCCACCTGCTTGCCAGCCAGATCCAGCACTACCATGTCTTCGAGCAGCATCCGCTCATAACTGACGCCGCTTGGCTTTATCACCACCAGATTGCGCTCTCGGTCGATGCCGCTCACGTTGCCCCAGGTGAAGGTCACCAGCTCGTGGCGCGGCAGATCCAGGTTGGCGACGAGCACCTGCTCCTTGAGCATCTTGAGGTTCATGCCGGTACCCCCCAGTTGTAGAGCGGCTCGGCGGCGGCGCCCCAGGCGAGGTAGCGCTGGTAGAGGCGCTCATATTCGGCAACCCGCTCAGGGTCAGGCTGGTGGGTGCGTTCCACGGCGCTCGCCATGTGGTGCTGGGCCTTGGCCACATCGGCGTGGATCCCGGCCGCCACGGCGGCAAAGATGGCCGCCCCCAGGGCGCAGCATTGATCCGAGGCCACCACCTGGATGGGCCTGTTCATCACGTCGGCGCAGGTCTGCATCACGGTGGCCGACTTGCGGGCGATGCCGCCGAGGGCGATCACCTGCTCCACCGGCACCTGCTGACTGGTCATGCACTCCATGATGCTGCGGGCCCCGAAGGCGGTGGAGGCCACCAGGGCACCGAACAGATCGGGCGCATCGGTGCCGAGGTTGAGCCCGGTGACGGTGCCCTGCAGGCGCTGGTTGGCATAAGGGGTACGGCGACCGTTGAACCAGTCGAGCACCACCGGCAGGTGGGCCAGATCGCGCTGTTGCTCCCAGGCGGCGGCGAGGCTTGGCAGCAGCTCCCGCTTGTGGGCCTCGATGGCGGTGCGCAGCTCCGGATAATGGGCGGCGAGGCTCTCCAGTGGCCAGCCGAGCTGGCGCTGATACCAGGCATAGATGTCGCCGAACGCCGATTGTCCCGCCTCCAGCCCCACCATGCCCGGCACCACGCTGCCGTCCACCTGGCCGCAGATCCCGGCAATGGCGCGATCACCGATGGTGGCTTCGTCGGCGATCAGGATGTCGCAGGTGGAGGTACCGATCACCTTGACCAGCGCATTGTTGCCGGCCCCGGCCCCCACCGCGCCCATGTGGCAGTCAAAGGCGCCGCCGGCGATCACCACCTCGCAGGAGAGGTGCAGTCGCTCCGCCCACTCGGGGGTCAGGGTGCCGACCGGCAGATCGGCGGTCCAGCTGTCGGTAAAGAGCGGGGTGTCGAGATCCTCGGTCAACAGCGGATCCAGCGCGTTGAGAAACTCGGCGGGGGGCAGGCCGCCCCAGCTCGGGTGCCAGAGGGACTTGTGGCCGGCGGAGCAGCGTCCGCGCCGGATGTCGGCCGGGGCCTGGGTGCCGCTCAGGATGGCGGGGACCCAGTCGCACAGTTCGACCCAGTTGCAGGCGGCGGCGCGCACCGCTGCGTCACTGCGGGAGACGTGCAGGATCTTGGCCCAGAACCACTCGGAGGAGTAGACCCCGCCGATGTAGCGGCTGTAGTCGGGGAACTGGCCGCCGTGGCACAGGGCGGTGATGGCCTCGGCCTCCTCGATGGCGGTGTGATCCTTCCACAGCACGAACATGGCGTTGGGGTTGTCTGCAAACTCCGGGCGCAGGGCCAGCACACGCCCTTCCTTGTCGATGGGGGCTGGCGTGGAGCCGGTGCTATCCACCCCGATGCCGCGCACGGCGGCGCGCTGACTCGGGGTGAGCTGGCTCACCACCGCCACCACTGCCTGCTCCATGGACTCCAGATAGTCGAGGGGGTGGTGGCGAAACTGGTTGGTGACTGGCTGGCAGTAACGACCGGCCTGCCAGCGCGGGTAATAGACGACCTGGGTTGCCAGCTCGGCGCCGTCGTGGCAGCGCACGGCGAGTGCCCTGACCGAATCGCTGCCGAAATCGAGTCCGATGGTGATCTGCTCGGACCTGGGGTGCTCAGACATAAGTGCTCCTGACCATCAATGAGGGGTGACTGGTGAGGAACCATAGGAGATGGACCGGACGGGCGGTTAGCCATTGGCTGCTAGAAATATGGATTTAAACGCTATGCCGGCAAGAGGGTGACGGCCATCGAAGATCCGCTATGTGATTATTTTGCTGAAAACATAGACAAAACGGCTGCAATTTCATGGCGTGATCCTGCTCTCCATTTTTCCATGTGAAAACGATTACAACTTGGTTCGCTCAACTAGCAACAACAATAACGTCCTGTTTAAGCATGTTTTTATATGGCTGCGACTTGATTGACTCAACCAGCAGCACTGCGTGGATACATGGATTGATAGAACACCTGGAGACACTCGCATGAACAAAATCGTTAACAGCATGATCGCAATGGGGTTTGCCCTTGGTATGGCAAATTCTGCTTTCTCGGCCGAGGCGCTGAAGCTGGGTTATCTGGTCAAGCAACCGGAGGAGCCCTGGTTCCAGACCGAATGGAACTTCGCCGACAAGGCGGGCAAGGATCTCGGCTTCGAGGTGATCAAGATAGCCGTCCCCGATGGCGAGAAGACCCTCAATGCCATCGACAGCCTGGCAGCCAACGGCGCCAAGGGCTTCGTCATCTGCACCCCTGATCCCAAACTCGGGGCCGCCATCATGGCCAAGGCCAACAGCATGGATCTGAAGGTCATCACGGTGGACGACCAGTTCGTCAATGCCAAGGGGCAGCCCATGGAGCAGGTGCCGCTGGTGATGATGGCCGCCACCAAGATTGGTGAACGCCAGGGCCAGGAGCTCTACAAGGAGATGCAAAAACGCCAGTGGGATGTGAAGGCGACCGGGGTGCTCGCCATCACCGCCGACGAGCTCGACACCGCCCGTCGCCGGGTCGAAGGCTCCTTGAGCGCGCTCAAGGCCGCCGGTTTCCCCGAGGGGCAGATCTACCGCTCGCCGACCAAGGCCAACGACATTCCGGGGGCGCTGGATGCCGCCAACTCCATGCTGGTGCAGCATCCCGAGGTGAAGAACTGGCTCATCGTCGGCATGAATGACAACACAGTGCTCGGCGGCGTACGTGCCACCGAAGGGCAGGGCTTCAAGGCCGAGAACGTCATCGGCATCGGTATCAACGGGGTGGATGCGGTGAACGAGCTCTCCAAGTCCAGTGCCACCGGCTTCCTCGGCTCCCTGCTACCAAGCCCGGACGTGCACGGCTACAAGAGCATCCAGATGCTGCATGACTGGGTGATCAACGGCGCCGAACCGGCCAAGTTCACCGAGGTGACCGACGTGGTGCTCATCACCCGCGACAACTTCAAGGTCGAGCTGCAGAAGAAAGGTCTGTGATTGACGCCATCTAAACCCTGACACCGAGACCGGCATGGCGCAGTGCGCCATGCCGGTCGGCTGGAGTGAAACATGAATCAGTCAGTTCCTTATCTGGAGTTTTGCGGCATCAGCAAGGAGTTTCCCGGCGTCAAGGCGCTGAAGAACGTCTCCTTCTGCTGCCAGCAGGGCACGGTGCACGCGCTGATGGGGGAGAACGGCGCGGGCAAATCCACCCTGCTCAAGATCCTGAGCGGTTTTCAGTCGCCCACCACCGGGGTGGTGAAGCTGGCCGGCCAGGAGCGGGTCTTTCAGAGCACGGTCGATGCGCTGGAGTGCGGGATCGCCATCATCTATCAGGAGTTGCACCTGGTGCCCGAGATGACGGTGGCCGAGAACATCTACCTCGGTCAGCTGCCGACCCGGCACGGCGTCATCGATCGGGAGAAGCTCTATCAGGATGCGGCCAGGCAGCTGGCGCGCCTCGGCATGGACGTCTCCCCCGAGACGCCACTAAAGTATCTGTCGCTGGGGCAGTGGCAGATGGTGGAGATCGCCAAGGCGCTGACCCGGGATGCCAGCGTCATCGCCTTCGACGAGCCGACCAGCAGCCTATCGTCCCGCGAGATCGAGCAGCTGTTTCGGGTCATCCGTCAGCTGCGTGACGAGGGCAAGGTCATTCTCTACGTCTCCCACCGCATGGACGAGATCTTCGCCCTGTGCGACGCCATCACGGTCTTCAAGGACGGCCAGTTCGTACGCACCTTCGGCTCCATGGCCGAGGTGGACCGGGATCTGCTGGTCAAGACCATGGTGGGGCGCGAGCTGACCGACATCTATGGCTACAGCCCAAGGCCGCTCGGCGAGGCTGGCCTCAAGGTAGATAACGTGATGGGGCCTGGGCTCAAGGCGCCGGTATCGTTCGAGGTCAAGCGCGGGGAGATCCTCGGCATCTTCGGGCTGGTGGGGGCCGGGCGCAGCGAGCTGATGAAGCTCATCTTCGGCGCCGACAAGATGCACAGTGGCGAGATAGCGGTGTTTGGCAAGCCGGTGGTCATCGGCAGCCCCATCGATGCCATTCGCAGCGGCATCATGCTCTGTACCGAAGATCGCAAGGCGCTTGGCATCATCCCCATCCACTCGGTGCAGGAGAACATCAACATCAGTGCCCGCCGTCACCATGCGTGGGGGGGCTTCTGGATCAACCAGCGGTGGGAAGACGAGAACGCGAGGCTGCGGATCCGCGACATGCGGGTCAAGACCCCGTCTCCCCAGCAGGCCATCATGAACCTCTCCGGCGGCAACCAGCAGAAGGCCATTCTGGGGCGCTGGCTCTCCGAGGACATGAAGGTCATCTTGCTCGACGAGCCGACCCGCGGCATCGACGTCGGGGCAAAGAACGAGATTTACAACGTGATTTACGATCTGGCCAAGGTGGGCATCGCCGTGGTGGTGGTATCAAGCGAGCTGCCGGAAGTGCTGGGCATCGCGGACCGGATCATGGTCATGCGGGAGGGGGAGATCGCTGGCGAGCTCTCCCACGATGAGGCCAACGAGGTCAAGGCGCTCAATCTGGCCATGCCGGCCCGTTGATCTGCTGACCGCAACGAGATAGCACCCGGAATTTTCAGGAGAAATACCATGACAACTACTACCTCAGTCGGCCAGGCCGCCAGCGCCGCGGCAGCCAGCGGCTCCCGCCTGCAACTGGCCCGCGTCTGGGATCAATACGGCATGCTGGTGATCTTCGCCATCCTGTTCCTGCTGGCCTGCGTGCTGGTGCCCAACTTTGCCAGCCTGATCAACATGCGCGGGCTCGGGCTCGCCGTCTCCATGTCGGGCATGGTGGCGTGCGGCATGCTGTTCTGCCTCGCCTCCGGCGAGTTCGACATGTCGGTCGGCTCAGTGGTGGCCTGCTCCGGCGTCGCTTGCGCGGTCGGCATCAACGCCACCGAGAGCATCACGGTCGGCATCCTGGCCGGCATGTCGGTGGGAGTGCTGTTTGGCCTCATCAACGGCATCGTGGTGGCCAAATTCAAGATCAACGCCCTCATCACCACCCTCGCCACCATGCAGATGGCGCGCGGGGTGGGCTACATCATCTCCGACGGCAAGGCGGTCGGCATCGTCGAGGAGCGTTTCTTCGAGCTCGGCAACTCCGCCCTGCTCGGCATCCCGACCCCGGTCTGGCTGACCGCCGTCTGCTTCGTGCTGTTTGGCCTGCTGCTCAACAAGACCACCTTCGGCCGCAACACCCTGGCCATGGGGGGTAATGAGGAGGCGGCGCGCCTGGCCGGGGTCAACGTGGTGCGTACCAAGATCATCATCTTCACCATGACCGGGCTGATTGCCTCCATCGCTGGCATCATACTCTCCTCGCGCATGACCTCGGGTCAGCCGATGACCTCCATCGGCTTCGAGCTGGTGGTGATCTCCGCCTGCGTGCTGGGGGGCGTCTCCATGAAGGGGGGGATCGGCAAGATCTCCTACATCATCGCCGGGGTGCTGATCCTGGGGCTGATGGAGAACGCCATGAACCTGCTCAACATCTCCCCCTTCGCCCAGTACGTAGTGCGTGGCCTCATCCTGCTCGCCGCCGTGCTGTTCGACCGCTACAAGCAGGTACGCAAGGCGCGCATCTGATCCCTGTCCAACCATGCAGGCCCGCGCGCAGCGGGCCTGTTGAGGGTTACCCTATGGCGCACGAAACATCCCGTTGTGAGCCAGTTCACCAATTTCACACGGCGCCGAGCGTCAGATAGCGCGTTTCCAAGGTGAGTCTTTACAATGGCCCAAGCCGATTTTTTTACCCAAGCGCTGTTTTCCGCCATGTCCTCGATGCAAAAAGAGAAGCCGAAACAACTCAACCCCCTGCTGCCGGGCTATGCCTTCGACGTCTTCCTGGTCTCGGGCATGACCCCCATCGAGCAGGGGAGTGCGCTCGACTTCATCATCGACCGGCCCCTGGGGATGAAGGGCTTCATCGTCAATCTGACCATCAGGGGCAAGGGGCTGATCTTTCAGGGGGAGCAGGCCTTCACCGTGGAGCCCGGCGACCTGCTGTTGTTTCCGCCGGCGGCGGTGCATTATTACGGCCGGGCGCCGGATGCGCGGGAGTGGTATCACCGCTGGGTCTATTTCCGGCCGCGGGCCTACTGGGCTGATTGGCTCAAGTGGCCGCAGGTCACTGAGCGGGTGGGGCGCCTGCAACTAGCGGACGCCGCCTTGCTCGCCGAGTTCGACGCCCTGTTCCTCGACATCGAAGAGACCCATCAGCAGCTGCGCCCCATGTCGGAACAGCTGGCCATGAACCTGCTAGAGCGGCTGCTTATTCGCTGCTATGAAGCCTCCTCCCTAAGTGCCTACCCCACCATAGATCACCGGGTGCACCAGGCGTGCCAGATCCTGAGCGAGTCGCTCTGCGCCGAGATCTCGGTGGAGGCGCTGGCCGAGCAGGTGTTTTTGTCCCCGTCACGGCTGGCCCACCTGTTTCGCGAGCAGGTGGGGGTGAGCATAGTGCGCTGGCGCGAGGATCAGCGGATCATGCGGGCCAAGCTGCTGCTGCAGACCACGCCGCTGTCGGTGGCCACCATAGGCCAGCAAGTGGGCTATGACGATCAGCTCTACTTCTCGCGGGTGTTCAAAAAACGGGTGGGGGTCAGTCCCTCGGAATATCGGAAATGTGCTACTCCACTATGACATCAGATTTCAGCTAGCTTGCGAAGATTCAAAAAATAGACTCAACACTCTCTTTCACGGGGTGGCTGCAATGTGAAACGACGCCAGCTGGCGTCGTTTTTTTATCTCTGCAATCGGCTGATGGCCGATTAGCGGGCGCTCTGGCGCACCTCGGCGGCGATCTGGTCGAGCAGCTGTTGCCAGCCCTGACCCAGCTCGTTCACCAGCGCGTTATAGCCATCGGCCGGCAATACCCGCTCCTGACGGAAGGGGGCATCGCGCAGCACGGTGCCATCTTCCGCCAGCAGGCGCCAGCGGCCGCTCAGCACGGCGCTGCCGTCATGACGGCCCTGAAAGCGCTCCACCAGAATGGTCAGCACCGGCCCCTTGCGGGCGCCATCCTGCCGTACCACCCAGCCCGGCAGGCGGGTGGAGAGGCCATTGAGGGTGAGCTGGTTGAGCTGATCGTCCAGCGCACCGGCCCAGCGATGGTACTCGGTGAAGTGGAGCTCTTGCCCTTCCAGCTGATAGACCAGGCTGATCCGGTCGAGCTGGCTGGCCAGCGCCACCGGGCGCAGCACCAACTGGTGCTGCGGTTGGGCCGGGGCAGTCACGGGTTGCTGACTATCGGCATCGAGCGAGTAGTAGTGCAGGCTTGGTTGGCTGCTGCAACCCGCCAGCAGGCCCAGCAGGGCCAGCGTCAGGATCTCTTTTTTCATTGTTTGCCTCGCTTGGGCTCAGGGTCCGATGGATGCGCGCGATCGAAGATCAGCGAGCTGGGCTGCTCGTTGAGGGAGTGCACCAGCGGCTGCAGTTCGCGCATCAACTGATTGAGGGTCTGCACCGACTGACGCAGATCCTGATTGGTCTGCGACTGGGCATCATAGGCCTGCAAGGTCTCCTGCAACTGCTTGAGGCTCTCGTTGAGCGAGGCGGGCAGCTGCTGGGTAGAATCCTTGGCGGTGAGCTTGTTCAGGTTGGCGCTGACTGCACTGATGTTCTTCAGGGTGCCATCCAGGGTGGTGAGTGACCCGTTGACCTTGGTCAGGGTGGTCGCCATGTCCATGTCGACAAACTTGTCGAGGATGAGGTTCACCTTGCGCTCGATCTGATCCAGCCCGCCCTGCACGGTGGGGAAGACCTGATAACCGGCCAGCTTGGCCTGTTCGAAACGTGGCGCGTCCGGATAGAAGTTGAGGTCGATGATCTTGCCGCCAGTCAGCAGGCTCGAGGTCTTGAGGCTGGCACGCAACCCCTCCTTGAACTGCTTGCCGAACAGGGCACGCCACTGATCCTTCTCCGCCTTGGCATAGCGGTGGGAGAGGCGCTGCACCTCGATGCGAGCCAGCACCGGGATCTGGCGGCTCTTGAAGATTTGCACGCCCTTGTCCTCGATGAGGTAGGGGGCGGAGATGACGGTACCGACCCGAATGCCGCGATACTGCACCGCTGCGCCCGGGTGCAGGCCACCCACGTTGTCATCGAACAGGAAGACGTAGTCGATGAACTGATCCAGACTACCGGCCAGCACGCTCGCCTCATCCTGGAACAGGGTGAACCCTTCCATCTGTTTGACCGGTTCGCCAGGCGCCCAGCCGGGTGGCAGACCCATGGTAATGCCGCCATCGATCAGGCTCTCCAGCGAATCCATCTTCACCTTCATCCCCTCGCTGCTCATGGAGACCTCGAAGCCCGGGGTCATCCAGAAGCGGGAGTTGCTGCTCACCAGAATGTCATAGGGGGCGTGGATGAAGATTTGATACTGCATCTCGCTCTTTTCCGGCAGGAACTTCGCCTCTTCCACCTGACCTATGGTGAAGCCCTGATAGTTGATGGGGGAGCCTTCTCCCAGCGCGCGGGTGTCGCGACTGCTGAGGGTGAGACGCAGCCCCTTGGCATCGAGGGAGGCGAGCGGCGGTTTGTCGAGCATGGCGTATTCGTCCCGCGCCCGACCTTTCTTGCCGGGGGCGAGCTCGATATAGGCGCCGGAGAGCAGGGTGCTCAGACCCGATACCCCTTCACGGCCCACTCTGGGCTTGACCACCCAGAACTGGCTGTCACCGCGCAGCATGCCGGAGGCGGCATTGGTCAGCCGTCCTTTCAGCACGGCATGGCTATAGTCATCGCTCAGCTCGACGGCCTCGATACGGCCGACGTCCACTTCGCGGGAGCGGATCACCGTCTTGCCAGCGACTATGCCCTCGGCAGTGGCGACTGTCAGGGTGAAACTGGGGCCCTGGGAGTACCAGTGCTGGAACAGCATCCAGAGACCGATGAACAGCGCCAGCAGGGGCACCATCCAGATTGCGGCGGCAGAGCTCAGAAAGTCAGAGCCCGGTTTCCACCTTTTTTTACGCTCACTCACGTTCGCGTTCTCCTTGTTGTAAATCCCAGATCAGGCGGGAGTCGAAACTCATGGCGGCGACCATGGTGATCAGCACCACACCTGCAAATGCGACGGCCGCAGGGCCGGGATAGATGGTCATCAGATTGTCGAGCCGGATCAGGCCCGCCAGAATGGCCACCACGAAGACGTCGATCATCGACCAGCGTCCGACAAATTCGGTCATGCGATAGAGTTTGAGCTTGCCGAGGGGGGAGGTGACATTGCCGCGCTGCACCATATAGCAAAGCCAGAATAGCGCCAGTATTTTCACCAGCGGCACCACCACGCTGGCGAAAAAAATCACCGCCGCTATGGGGTAGGAGCCCATGGCCCAGAGCAGCACCACACCGCCGAGGATGGTGGAGGGGCTGTCATCACCGAGAAACACCGTATCCATGATGGGATAGACGTTGGCCGGAATGTAGAGAATGGCGGAGGTAAACAGCAGCGCCCAGGTGCGGTTCAGGCCGCCCGGCTTGCGCGCATGCAGCTTGCCGCCGCAGCGGGAGCAACTGTGGCTGCCCACCTCGCTCAGAGCGCCACAGATGTGGCAGCCCACCAGACCTGATTCCAGCGCGCCCACTTCCGGGTCGATATCCCGCGCCTCGGACGGGCCGAACAGCCGCTGCCACAGCCACATCTGATCCAGTGAGGAGATCATCTTGATGAGCAGCACCGTGTAACCGACGAAAGCCCAGAATGACAGCCCCATCTTGATGTCGGCCATCCCCATCAGCTTGACCAGCGAGATGAGCACCCCCACCAGAAAGACATCCACCATCAGCCAGGGTTTGATCCGGCAGAGCAGACGGCCGAGGGAGCGCAGGGCATTGCTGTGCAGATCTTTATCGACCCGCCACAGCACCAGCATGATGGAGCCCATATAAACCAGCGGCAGGCCGATCAGGGTCAGGCTCAGTACCGCGCCGAGAAACAGATAGCCCTCATCCACCAGGGTGGTGATGCTCTGCAAAAAGGTCATCTCCTGGCCCACCCCTTTGGCCGAGAAGGACATAAAGGTAAAGGCATTGGCGAGCACGAACATGATGAGTGCCGCGAATCCGTAGGAGATCGGCCGCAACTCCTGCTGTGGCAGGTGGCGACTCAAGGTGTGTCCGCAACGGGGGCAGCAGCTGGCCTGTCCCACCTCGAGCGGTGTGGCCGGTATCAGCAGGTCACACTCTTCGCAGGCAGTGGCATCATGGACATAGGTGGTGTGGTGTTGGTGTGAAACCGGATGCAAGATAAAATCCCAGATAAGGCCCGTGGTAGAGCCAGAGCTGGCGATTATCGCAGTTGTGCTGGTCAGCGACCAGCCCCCGGAGGCCGCTATTGCTGGCGGGAGTGAGAATGACTTTGACAAGCCAGTGCCCATTTAGCACAATCAAACGCCACTTTTTTTCCGCGGGACAATAATTTATGACAACTGAATCCCCCAGCTACTCCACGATTGAGCAAGCCTTCTCCCTCGGGAACGGGCAAGATTCTGCCCTCAACTGGTTGCGCAAGAACCGCAGTCAGGTCGCTATTTTTCTGGTGAGCGGCATCAAGCTGGAAGGCACCATCAGCGGGTTCGACCAGTACAGCGTGCTGCTGACCGATGCTCATGGTAACCAGCAGCTGGTCTACAAGGCCAAGATCTCCACCATCGCCATGCACACCGGCCGTCCGCAGGTGAATATCCAGCGTGCTCGCAAGCCACGAGTCTCCATGGCGCCGCGCCCCCACGGTGCGCCGGGTCGTTATGACGACAATCAGGGCGGCGGCAACAACGAGTAATCGTCTGCCCCGCACTCCCCGTTGATGCGCCCTGCGTCAGCGGCTGACGGAACCTGCTCTCATTTTTCATTCATGTCCCGTATGAGAGCCGGTTCCGGTTATCGCCCCTTGCAGGGCGATATCTTTTTCCGCACTACGCTGTTATGCCGACCGGCTTGCCCTCTTTGACCATGCAGGTCTGCATACCCGCCGCTTCTCCGGCCTGTACCCCGATACCGGTATCTTCAAACACCAGACAGCCTGATGGCTCGACCCCCAGCTTGCTGGCGACCAGCAGGAAGGTGTCCGGATTGGGCTTGTGCAGCTCCACATCGTCTGCGGTGACCACCACGGAGAAGTAGCGATCCAGCCCGGTGTTGCGCAGCACCGCCTCGGCATTGACGCGGGGCGAGCCGGTGCCGATCCCCATCGGGATGACGCCATGATAGCGCTCGACCAGCGCCTGCATGGCCGGAAACACGGTCGCCTTGTGCAGGTTGGCCACATAGTGGGCGGTCTTGCAGCGGGTGACTTCGAGCGGATCGAGGGGGATCTGCTGCTCCTGTGCGACCAGCAGGGCTATCTTGCGGCTCGGCATGCCACCCAGCTCATAGAACCAGTCGGCGTCGAAGTGAAAGCCAAACTCGCGGGCAGTGTGTTCCCAGGCGGCGAGGTGCAGCGGCATGGAGTCGACCAGGGTGCCATCAAGGTCAAAGACCAGGCCTTGGAATCCGGAAAGCGTCATGGTGCGGGTCAGTCTCTGAAAAAAGGGAGCCCATTCTAGCCAGTGGCTCCCCGCCTCGCCATCACCTAGCTGGTGAGAAACGCTTGCCCCCACATTTGTGACTGAAAATAGACGGGGGTGAGCTGAGCCGGATCGAGTTGATATTTGGGGGCAAGCTGTTCCAGCAGGGCCCAGTTGCCCTGTTCATAGGTGCTGACCAGCTGAAACAGATGAAAGAGTGGCCCTTCGTGCAGTTCGATGGCGCGCTGCACGCTCTTGGGCAGGTGGGCCATCAACGGCTCAGACAGCAGAGAGCCATCGAGCACCAGTCCCACCAGAAAGGCCCAGCTTGCCTCCGCTTTACCGAGGGCGGTGAGGGCAATCAACTCGCAGAAGCGGCCGCGGGCGATGGCCATGCGGGTGCAGGCCTCCGGCATGTGCTGGCTTACCCGGGCCAGACCGTTGATCAACACGAACTTGCGGATCTCCTGCTCCCCCAGATAGGAGAGGGCGCGGGGTACCGAGGTTATGGGGGCGGCATGATCGAAGCCGGGGGCGTTGACGTAGGTGAGCAGCAGGCCGGGCAGCCAGGCATCCTGCTCCAGCAGGCGGGCTACCTGGGCGAAGGAGAACTCTTCGTGGCAGATGAGCTGGAGGATCTGCTGTACCAGCGCCATATCGGGCTGGTTGGCCCGCTGATTGACCAGCTCGGGACGGGCGAGAAAACCGCCGGCAAAGAAGTCGACCCCGGCCTCCCGCAGCGGGAGAAAATCCGCCCAGGTTTCGATGTTCAGCGCCATCCGCTTGTGCTCGGTGGGCTGGCAGATCCCCTCTTCCCCCATCCAGTACACCAGCAGGCGGCTGGCGCCGAGCCAGCGCGGATCCCGGTTAGCGCCATGTACCGCCAGTCTGCGCCGACTGTCGCGCCACTGCTCCAGCACCGGGAACGAGTTGGGCTGGCGTTCACTGGAGGCTTCAACCAGCGGGATCGCGTCCTGATCCAGCAGTAGTGGACGCTGTTCATCGAGCTGTTCGTGGGTGAAGGGCACCAGATATTGACGCCCCTGTGCCAGCAGGCGGCAATGTTGCGCCAGTGAAGGCCATTCGGCCGGTGAGCTGAGCTGATAGTCGATGCCGTAGGCCACCAGAGCCAGGCGACGATTGAAGATAGGGTAGCGACGCAACAGCATGGGATCACCGATAGGCCAGAGTGCGGGCCCTCCCTTGTGACTTGGCGTGGTAGAGCGCCTGGTCAGCCTGTTCGGTCAGGGTCTGCCATGCTCCGTCCTGGGAGGGAACCAGATAGCTAAAGCCTATGCTAACCGTAATGAAATCAGCAACCCGCGAGGCGGGATGGGGCATTTTCAAGCGGGCAAGACCATCGTGGATCCGCCCGGCCAGCTGTTCGGCCTCACCGGGTTGGGGGGCGCAGAGCAGAATGACGAACTCCTCCCCGCCGTAACGGGCGACCAGATTGGTGCAACGCCGCTCTGCATCCCGCAGCACATGGGCCACCTGTTGCAGGCAGAGATCCCCTTTGGCATGGCCGAAGTGGTCGTTGTAGGCCTTGAACTCGTCGACGTCGATCATCAATACCGCCAGCAGGTTCTGGGTGCGCCGTGCCCACTCCCACTCCCGCTGCATGGTGATGTCCCACTGGCGCCGGTTGGCGATGCCGGTGAGGGGATCTTCCAGCGACAGCAGGGAGAGGCGGTGATTTGCCTCCTCCAGCGCCCGGTTGGTCTCGGCCAGCTGCATGGTGCGCTCGGCGACCCGGGCCTCCAGCTGGCGGTTGAGGGTTTCCAACTGCTCCTGAGTACGCTGGCGGATCAGCAGTTGTGACAGAATGGCGGCGTACTGTTTGAAGATCTCGCTCTGATAGGCTTTGAGCGGACGGTGCCAGAGCAGGTTGTCAGCGGCGATCCAGCCGATGGGAGTGGTGCCATCCCATAGCGATACCATGGCGTTCCAGCCACGGCCCACCTGCTGCTTCTCGTAGTAGAGGGCGGTATCTTCCATCACCAGTACGTAATCCTTGCGCCTGAGCGCCTCTTGCACCGTCGGGTGATCCGGAATGGGGCTGATGAAGTTGTGTTCATCCATCAGCTCGCCCTCTTCGCTGGTGCCCCAGGTGCCACGCATGGTCTTGCCATCGGGTTCGATCAGGAAGATGGCGACCCGATCGAACTGCAGCTCCTTGCGGGCCAGCAGCACGGCATCCCGCAGCAGATCGTTCTCGCTGCGACTGCGGGAGAGGGTGACGCTGACCATGTGCAGCGCCTGCAACATGGTGAGGAAGGAGCCCTGCAGTGCCTGACTCTGTACCAGATCGGTCTGGGTATGGAGCCGCTGGTCCCGCTCCTGATTGACCTGGCTGGAGAGCAGGTGATTGCTGAGCTCGGCCGTCAGATAGTGAATAAGGAGCTGGATACCCTGACGCTGGTGGGAGGAGAGGCGGTCGATGCGGCGGCGGGTCTCCAGATAGATGACCCCTTCCAGTTTCATGTGACGCTTGAGAGGGAAACAGGCGCGTAACTGCGGCTGGGCGGGCTCCACATTTTCGCCGGGATCCGGCGGTGCTTGGAGCTGCTCGATCACCAGTTGTCCCTTCTCCATCGCCTTGTCGATCAGGTGGTGGGGCAGGGTCAGTTGACCGAGATGGGCGAGATCAAGCGTGGTCAGCCCGTGATCGAGCTGAAAACTGTAGAGCTGCGGTTCGGGGGCTTTCAGCCAGAGGCAGAGGCGTTCGGCATCGGTCTTTTCACGGATGGTGGCGAGGCTCACTTCGCATAACTGAGCGAAGTTGGTGAAGTGTTCCGGGTCCCATTCCTGCATACCAATATCCCTTGGATTGTACCCAAGCGAGTATAGATATATTTCTCCTTGATTAATATGTCAGAAAGGAGAGGTGGTGCACATAATGGTTGCTTTAAGCCATTCTGGTGGAGACATTCACTGCGTTCTCTGCCAATCGTGGCTAGAACTGTGTGCCATAACGGTATATATGGCAGCTTGTAGGGCGGGGTGTTGGGCAAAAAAAGAGCCCGCACGATGGCGGGCTCTCGGGCAGATCAGATGATTCTGCGCGGCTTATTCTGCCTTGGGGGCAGCCTCAGCGGGCGTTTCACTGCTATCGGCTGGCGCACTCTCGGTCGCCGGGGCTTCCGGTGCCGGGCCCGGCACCAGATCCACAGCTGGTTTGGCGATAAGGGAGCGGGTCTCTTCTACCGCTTCGGTCAGCTTGATCTCGATGAGCTGGCCGAGCTCGTAGACCACCTCGGTCTTGTCCAGATAGACGCGACCGTTGTCCCAGTTGCACTCCAGTCGATCCTTGTTGTCGAGAATATGGCGGGCAGGCAGGAAGACCACGGCGCCGTTCTCCTGCAGACGCAGCTTGAGACCGGCACGCATCACGTCGATGATCTCGGCGTTGAATACCTGATCGGTGCCAGCGGCGGCTTTCAGGTAGCGGACATAGAGCCAGTCGCCGATGTCACGCTCCACCATGCGGTGCAGGCGGCGGCAGGCGGTCAGATGCTCGGTGAGCTCGGTGCTCGGGCGCTCACCCGGGGTCTTGCCGGCGATAACCGCTTTGAGCAGACGATGGTTGACCATATCGCCGTATTTACGGATCGGAGAGGTCCAGGTGGCGTAAGCATCCAGACCCAGACCGTAATGGGCGCCCGGTTCGGAGGACATCAGCGCATAGCTCTGGAAGCGGCGGATCTTGCCATCCAGCCAGCGGGTGTCGAGGTTGTCGATCCAGCGGCGCAGGGCGCAGAAGCCGGAGAGGCTGGCGATCTCGTCGCGCTCGAACGGGGCTTCGGCACTCTTCAGCAGGTCGATGGCACCGTCGAGGGACTCTTCGTCAAAGCCGGTGTGAACGTTGAAGATGCCGTAACCGACGCTCTTGCCCAGCACGCGACCGGCGCAGATGTTGGCGGCGATCATCGACTCTTCCACCATGCGGTTGGCGATGCGGCGTGGCTCGACGTGGATGGCCAACACTTCGCCATTTTCGCCCAGCTCGAAGTCGTAGTCGGGACGATCCGGGAATACCAGCGCATGTTCGGTGCGCCACGCGATGCGTGCTTCGGTCATCGCCTTCATCAGCGGCAGCTGGGCCAGTACGCCTGCGTCGATAGACAGCTCTTTGCCATGCTCGGCCCAGTCGGAGACGTCGTCATAGTTGAGACGGGCGTGGGAGCAGATGCGGGCGGCGAAGAACTCGGTCTCCTCCAGTAGCAGACCATCTTCGGCGATGAGCAGACGGGCACACAGAGTGTTGCGCTCCTCGCCCTCTTTCAGGGAGCAGAGCTCGTCGGAGAGGGTGCGCGGGATCATCGGCACGTTGCGGCCCGGCATGTAGACGGTAAAGGCGCGCTGGGCGGCCTCTTTGTCCAGCTCGCTCCCTTCGGCCACATAGGCGGTCGGGTCAGCGATGGCGACCAGCAGCTCCCAGCCGTTGTCCAGCTTGGTGATGGCCAGCGCATCGTCCATATCCTTGGTCTTGGCACCGTCGATGGTGAAGAAGGGCATCTTGGTCAGGTCACGACGGGGCAGCTCTTCCTCTTCGATCACCTTCCACTCCGGCAAATCAGCCGGCTCGACCTGGGCTAGGTTGTGGCGCGCAAGCACCACCCACCAGGGCACATTGTGATCTTCCTGGGCGGCGATCTTCTGGATGATCTCGGCAGAGAAGTTACCGTCGACCAGCGCATGGCGCTTGAGGGTAGCCACCACCCAGTCACCTTCCTTGAACTCTTTCTCATCCAGACCCTTCTTGACGCGGGCCTTGATGGCATCCTTGATCAGCGGATGGTCGGCCACCACGTTGAGGCGGTCGCGGAACATCTTGACCCGGGCCACGAAGCGGGTGACGGACTGCTCCAGCAGGGTATCCGGCTCGGCCACTTCCTTCTCTTTTTCGGTGCGGATCAGGGCGGTCACCCGGTCACCGTGCATCACCTTCTTCATGTAGGGAGGCGGCACGAAATAGCTGGTCTTCTCATCGACTTCCAGAAAGCCGAAGCCCCGGTCCGAGGCGCGGATCACACCCTCTTTCTTCGGGATGTTTTCGCGGATTTGTTGCTTGAGCTGGGCCAGCAGCGGATTGTCTTGGAACATAAGTGAGGAACCTGAAGTGAAAACCTGGGTGGAGACCTGATGAAGGATCGCCCAGCACTATACGTTTTTAGCCCTGCAAAGCCAAGGTGAATGGCCTGCTCAGCGTGGTTTCAACTGCGATCTGGCATGGTCGATAAGGCGTTGGGATAGCTGCTTGTGAACCCCTTTTTCCAGTACCCAGCGGTGCCAGTAGAGGCATTCCGTCAGGACGTGGTCGGGACTGAGGTTGAGTAGTGACCCGCCTGCGAGCTGGCCTCTTATCTGCAATTCGGGGATCAGGCAGTAGGCCAACCCCTGTTCGGCCATGGCGACGAAGGCCTCTGACGAGTGGACCGTATGGCAGGGATAACCGCCAGGCTCCAGCCCGAAGTGTTCTCTCATAAAGCTCACATGCATGTCATCACGCTGATCGAACGCTACCGCAGGTGCCTTGGCCAGCGCATCGCGGGTCAGGCCATGAGGGAAGTGGCAGGCTACGAAGGCGGGGCTGGCGGTAAGCAGATAGTTCATCTCACCGAGCTCGTCGACGCAGCAACCCGCCAGCGGTTGGGGATGCAGGCTGACCGCACCAAAGGCCTGACCCTCGCGGACCTTGTCGAGGGTGCGGTTCTCGTCATCGACCAGCAGGTTGAGTTCGATGGGGTGCTGTTTCAACAAGGGGGCAATGGCGGGCAAAAACCAGGTGGCCAGGCTGTCGGCGTTCACTGCGATGCTGATCCGGATTGGCCCTTGCGGCTGGTCGGGGGTCAGCTCCCCCGCCAGTTCGAGCTCAAGCTGATGTACTTGCCGATAGTGGGCCAGCAGCTTCTGGCCGAGCGCGGTGGCCTGCAGCGGCTGGCTACGAATAAGCAGCGGCTCGGCAAACTGTTGCTCCAGCTGTTTGATCCGCTGGGAGATGGCCGACTGGGTGATATGGAGCGACTTGGCCGCCCGATCGAAGTTCTGTTCCTGCAGTACCGCATCCAGTGCCCGCAGCAGTTTGTAGTCCAGCTCTTTCATATTCTCTCCCTTCCGTTGCCCAAGGGCTGACTCTACGTCACTCGGCAGGGGACAACAATGGGCGGTGGAAGGGACGTTGCGCTGTGATTTTTGACAGTAGTGGTCAGGCCATTGACGGAGGATACTCTCTGGTGCCGCATGGGGTAGCCCTGCGCAGATCGTAGCGACATCTTTATCCCGGGTCTGTTTTCCCGGGATTTTTTATGAGTGAACTGCCAGCACCGGTGACGGTTGCTGCAGTGGATAATGGCTGGTTTGATAATGGCCCAGCAGAGGTTGGGAGACCGCCTGCGCGAAGCGCTCATCCAGATGGAAGCGGATGCCAACGCCCCTTACCGCCCCCAGATCGACCGCCTGACGATGACCGAGGCGCTCGATGGGCAGGCCAAGTCGGCGGAAGATGCGCTCCACCGGCAGGCTGACGACGGCGACCAGCTCCCGGATCCCGTGGGCATGGGCGAAGGCATATACCTCGCGGAAGATGACGCAAGTGAGTTCGCTGACGCCATTGCTCATGCGCGGTGCGCGCTGGGCATCGATAGCCAGACGGGTGAGTTCCCAGACATCGGGGGTGCGTGGCGCGCTTTCACCGGCAAGGGCGGTGGGGAAGATGGTGGGCAGCATATAGGCATCGGCACAGTTGAGCAGACGAATACAGCCACACAGCCCTTGTTCGTCCTCGATCAGAACCCAATGGGTGTCTGGCGTGTCGAAGCTGTCACGCTCCAGGCCCCGATGAGACTCGACATCCCAGCCTAGCCGGTCGGAAAAGACGCGATTTCGAAAGCGATAGAGTTCATTCTCCACCTCGTTTCGTGGATGTTCTCTCAATTTTCCTTTAAAAACCAACATTATGGACCCTCTATCTTGCTATTCGCCGTTATAATCACATGTCTGGCCAAGGGGGCTTTCATATGAACAGAGACCAACTGCTTGAGTACCTCGAACATTTCACTTCGGTGACGGACGGCAATCGTCTGGCCGAACTGATCGGTCGCTTTACGCTCGGGATGGGCTATGACTACTATCGCTTCGCCCTGATCCTGCCGATGTCGATGCAAAGGCCCAAGGTGGTGCTGTTCAACCAGTGCCCCGATTCCTGGGTGCAGGCCTATACCGAAAACAACATGCTGGCGTGCGATCCGGTGATCCGGCTGGCACGCAAGCAGACGCTGCCCATTTACTGGAACCGCCTCGATGAGCGGGCCAGTTTTCTGCAGGAGGGAACCATGGACGTGATGGGGTTGGCAGCCGAGTTCGGGTTGCGTAACGGCATCTCCTTCCCTCTGCACGGTGCTGCCGGGGAGAACGGTATTCTCTCCTTCATCACCTCCGAGCGGGCCTCGAGCGACTTGCTGCTGGAGTCCTCGCCGATCCTCTCCTGGATGTCCAATTACATCTTCGAGGCGGCCATTCGGGTGATGCGTTTCAGCATGATGGACAGTGCGGGTAAAGACCCCTTGACCGAGCGCGAGACCGAGTGCCTGTTCTGGGCAAGTGAAGGGAAGACCTCTAGCGAGATCGCCTGCATCCTCGGGATCACGGAGCGCACGGTCAATTACCATCTCAATCAGGTCACCCGCAAAACCGGCTCAATGAACCGCTATCAGGCCATTGCCAAAGGGGTTAGTACGGGGCTGTTGCTACCCAATCTGGAGCAAGTTGTGGTTACCAACTTCCCCAGATTGCTGCAGTAGGCTGAGCCCACAGGCGCAACAGATTCTCCTGCCGCACTCTGAGGGTCACAATTGTCAGATCCGGTAATTGACAAGGGCTGGAACAGCGGCTGGGTATGCCGGTTTTTATTAGCAAAATGAATCAATCAGTAAATCAATGAATTTCTAAGAAGGAACCACCATCGCTATAGTGCCGCTCATTCATCATTTCGAACGGTGCTCTCCATGATGCTCGCAACGACACTACAAGGCTTCACCATCGGTCTGGCCATGATCATCCCCATCGGCGCCCAGAATGCCTTTGTGCTGAGCCGGGGCATCCATCGCAATCACCATCTGCTGACGGCCACGCTTTGCAGTTTCTGCGATCTCACCCTGATTGCTATCGGCGTATTTGGCGGGGCCAATGTGCTGGCCACCAGCCCCCTCGGCATGGCGCTGCTCATCTGGGGAGGCGTGCTGTTTCTCGGCTGGTTTGGTGGCCGTTCCCTGCTCAGTGCATGGCGCGGTAAAGGGGAGGGAGTTGCCGATTCTACTCAGCAGATGGGGGCCAAAAGCGTGCTGGCGATGACGCTGGGAGTTACGCTGCTCAATCCTCACGTCTATCTCGATACATTGATGCTGCTCGGCTCCCTTGGCAGTCAGGTGAGCGAGTCCCTGCGTCCGGCCTTTGCTGCGGGGGCCATGCTGGCCTCGTTGGTGTGGTTCTACTCGCTGGCGCTGGGTGCTGCGGCACTGGCGCCCTGGCTGGCCCGCAGCCGGGTGCAGCAGGGGATCGATCTGCTGGTTGGCATCATCATGCTGAGCCTGGCTGTTCAACTGGCCATAGGACGTTGAGGAAGTTAAGGCGGCAGGAATGAGCGACCGGTAACAAAAAGATGCCGCTCACATGAGTGGCATCTTTGCTATTGAAAGGGGTCAGACCCTGAACTGGGAGAGCAGGCGCTGCTGCAGCAGGCTGGCCTGATGGAGCGAGGAGGCGAGTTGCAGACACTCCTGCGCCTCCTGTTCGCCGGTTCTGGCTTGCAGACTGATGCCGGAGACCTTGTCAGAGGAGTGGCTCAGGGTGTGTGACAGTTGCCCGGTAGCCACGGCCACCTGCTGTACCATGTCCGCCAGTTGGTCGATGGCGCCTTCCACCTTGAACAGGATTTGTTTGGTGTTCTCGGAGTCCTGCATGCCAGACTCCACCGTCTTGAGGTTGCGTTGCATCATCAGATAGGCGGTCTCGGTCTGCTGCTGGATGCTGCTGATCACCTAGCTAATTTCGGCGCTTGATGTCGCCGTGCGATTGGCTAGGGTGCGCACCTCGTCCGCAACCACCGCAAAGCCACGTCCCATCTCCCCCGCGCGGGCCGCTTCGATGGCCGCATTGAGGGCCAGCAGGTTGGTCTGTTCCGAGATACCGCTGATGGTGGAGATGATCTGGCCAATCTGACCCGCCTGCTCCTTGAGGGAGTTGATGGCGATGGCACACTCGCTCACCTCCTGTACCACCCGCTGCATGCCCGCGCTGGCGGAGGCGACATACTGGCTGCTCTCGGTGGTCAGCTGGCGCACCTCATTGGCATTGTGGGCCGCCATGCTGCAGTTGTCCGAGATACCGGTGGCGACTTGCACCATCTGTTCACTGTCATGGTGCAGGGCCAGCGCATGTTCGGCGGTCTGGCGGCTGCTTTGGCTGATTGCCTCCACCCGGTTGACCGAGGTGTGAACGTGTTCGCTGATGTGCTGGTTGTTGTCCATGGTGGAGCTGATCATCTTCTGCAATTTCTCGATGAAACGATCCACGCTGTTGGCCAGCGAGCCTATCTCGTCATCCCGTTGCAGGTTGATGCGGGCGTTGAGATCTCCCTCGCCGGCGGCGATATCCTGCATTCGTTTGTCCACTTGCAGCAGCGGGGTCACCAGCTTGCGGGTCAGCCAGAAGCCGCAGAGGGTGACCATGATCAGGCTCAGCAACAGGCCACCCAGCAGCAGGGTTCGGGTCTGGCTGATGATGCCGTTGAGCTGGGCCACCTGATCCTCGACGGTGGCATCGCCGCTCTCCTCGATGGCAACCAGCTGTTGTCGCAGCTCATCGGCACTGACCTCATAGGCGGACTGCTGGGCCTGATAGCTGCCGAGCGCATCGACCCACTGTCCCATCAGTTGCTGATGCCGGGCCAACAGGGCGCGATACTCTGCCGACAGTGTCTTGCCGGCAAATTCCCCGGTTCCCTCGATATCGAACAGCCCGGTGCCGAGCATGCTGTCGACCGCTTCGTGGTAGAAATCGGTCGCCTCTTTCAGCTCGGCCTTGATCGCCTCTGTGACTCCTTGTCTGCGCATCTTTTCCAGCGCATAGAGCTGGCGCAAAAAGCCTATGTTGGATTCCATCCCCCCGTCGGCCGCTTCCCAGCGAGTGGAGAGGCCGCTGTTCCAGCTGATGGTCTGGTCGGGGGATTGGGTCAGCACCTCGACCGCGCCGTCGCCGATCACCTCCAGCTGGGTCGAGAGGCGGGCCATCAGATCGGCATTGTGATGCAGTGCCTGATCCACCTCGGTATAGGCGTGATAGAGCGCCAGCAGCTTCTCTTGTTGCTGTTGATAGTCCTGCTTGTGCTGTTCCATGGTGGCAAGGGCCGCACCATCAATGAGCTGCCCCTGGCTGACCCGGGCCAGCGCGTCATCGGTCGCCGCCTTGGCAGCATCGAGTTCGGCGCGGTTGAGCGGGGTTCCGTTTTGCATCTTCTGAATCTGTAGCTGTTGGTTGCCCAGCTCTATGGAGCCCTCCATGGCACCGTCGGCGGTCTGCCAGGCGGCGCCCAGGACATAGGAGAGCAGATTGGCTAGCCGCTGGCTGCCATACCAGCCAACGACCCCCATGCCCAGCGTACAGCCGAGCAATATGGCAAGACCCAGATTGGAGGTGGTAACAATTTTCATGTAATGGCCTTCCTTGGTATCGACATTGGCACCAGTTTCGGTTCCGAACGGGTTTAGTGTAGTGGTTTATCCCCCGATCGGGGGCCGGTGCGGCGCTGAAACATCCCGTGCACTGGTTGCACCCGATCAAGCATGGTGGAAAATGGGATAAAAAGCCTCTCTTACCACAAGGGTGTTGCTGCCCTATGCTGGATACTTATCCAGTTATTCTTTATGCTATGAGCCAATTTACGAATAGTTGTATTGGTGAGGAGAGAGCCGTGATTGGTCGCTTGAGAGGCATTGTCATTGAAAAGCAGCCCCCCGAGGTCCTGCTGGAAGTGGGCGGGGTTGGCTATGAGGTACAGATGCCGATGAGCTGCTTCTATGATTTGCCGGAGATCGGCAAGGAAGCGACCATCCATACTCACTTCGTGGTGCGGGAAGATGCCCAGTTGCTCTATGGTTTCAACCACAAACAGGAGCGGGCACTGTTCCGCGAGCTGATCAAAACCAACGGAGTCGGCCCCAAGCTGGCGCTGGCTATTCTTTCCGGCATGACAGCTACCCAATTCGTGCTGAGTGTCGAACGTGAAGAGATAAGCTCTTTGGTCAAACTGCCGGGAGTCGGCAAGAAGACCGCCGAGCGGCTGGTGGTGGAGATGAAGGATCGCCTCAAGGGCTGGGTCAGTCACGACCTCTTCTCCCCGGCCATGGTCACCCTGCCAGCCAGTGAGCCCGAATTGCGGGCACCTGATGTGACCGAAGAGGCGGCCAGTGCGCTGGTGGCCCTAGGTTACAAGCCGCAGCAGGCGAGTCAGATTGTCAGCAAGATCGCCAAAGAGGGGATGTCGGTGGAAGATATCATCCGTGAATCTCTGCGTAGCCTGGTATGAGGTAGTTGATGATTGAAGCAGACCGCCTCATTTCGGCCAGTGCCGCCCGTGAGGATGACATTATTGACCGGGCTATCCGCCCCAAGAAGCTGGCTGATTACACCGGTCAGGATACCGTCTGCGAGCAGATGGAGATCTTTATCGAAGCGGCCCGTCAGCGGGGTGAAGCGCTCGATCACCTGTTGATCTTCGGCCCGCCGGGTCTGGGCAAGACTACCCTCGCCAACATCGTCGCCAACGAGATGGGGGTCAATATCAAGACCACCTCCGGCCCGGTACTGGAGAAAGCAGGGGATCTGGCGGCGCTGCTCACCAACCTCGAACCGAACGATGTGCTGTTCATCGATGAAATCCATCGCCTCAGCCCGGTGGTGGAGGAGGTGCTCTATCCGGCGATGGAGGATTACCAGCTCGACATCATGATCGGGGAGGGTCCAGCGGCTCGCTCCATCAAGCTGGATCTGCCTCCCTTCACCCTGATTGGCGCCACCACCCGGGCAGGTTCACTGACCAGCCCGCTGCGGGATCGCTTCGGCATCGTCCAGCGGCTGGAGTTCTACAACGTCAAGGACCTGACCGATATCGTCTCCCGCAGTGCCCGTTGTCTGGGGCTAGACATGACGGAAGATGGTGCCATTGAGGTCGCCCGTCGCTCTCGCGGCACGCCGCGGATTGCTAACCGTTTGTTAAGGCGGGTGCGCGACTTTGCCCAGGTGAAATCCGATGGCCGGATCGACGGCCCCATTGCTGCTCGCGCCATGGACATGCTGGATGTCGATAATGAAGGTTTTGACTTCATGGACCGCAAGTTATTGTTGGCTGTGATAGACAAGTTTATGGGGGGCCCGGTGGGTCTCGATAATCTGGCCGCCGCGATCGGGGAAGAGAAAGATACTATCGAAGATGTGCTGGAGCCTTATCTGATCCAGCAAGGGTATCTGCAACGTACACCCAGAGGACGGATTGCGACCACACGAGCCTACGCTCATTTCGGTCTTCAGCGACCAGATGAGAAGTAAAAACAGTCGTTTGAACATGAAACCGCCGTCAAAGGCGGTTTTTTGTTATCCGGGCAAAAAAAAGCCCACGGCGGATGCGGTGGGCAAAGACAATTCAGGATGGATGTTCACAGACAGTGAGTGCGTCTGGACACAGACCGGAAAATAAACAGGTGAGCCGTCGCGAGCTCTCAGAGTCGGTTCAGTTGATAGAGCTGAACAAAGGAAAGCTTGTAGTAACGGATGGTTTTAGCAACAAACTTTTTCATCTTCGATTCCAATAGACAGGTTCAAATTGATCGTCGAATACGTACCGTGAACCCGGATTAACCGGCCTGTATCCAAGGGTATGCCCTCACTGCGAGGCGCATTGTAGGAGTTCGAATCGACCCCGGCAAACAAGAAAAATTGCACTCTTCAAATTAGTTTATCTAATGTCTTTATTGATGAAATTGGTTCGCATGAGTATGCATTCTTTGCAATTTTAAATTGAGTTTTCGAATCAGATTGCCTGACTCGGATAACATGGAAAAAGGCGCGTCATTCACGCTTTTCAAATTAAACCGAGCGGCGGGATGTTAAATTCTTAAATTGATTTAAATCAATGCTTTACGCTTTATCGTGTTTTGTGATCTGGCTCGCGTCAATAATCGTGAAATAGATTAAAAATGCCTTTCAAAGCCATGTATGGCGGGTCCTTTTACATTGATTTCAATCAAATAAAGGTGATATAAAAACCCGGTCATCATGGGCGAGAATAAATTTAGGCTGATTGTTTTGGAATTGTTAAACATTAGCTTTATTTGTGTTCTCGTATTGCCTTGTTGTTAATGCCAGTGGTTACTGAACGCGTTTTGTTGTGACACGTCCCAATAAGGCTCATTCGATAACCTCCAACGGAAGCTTTGTGCTTAAAACTTAAAATAGCCGTGCCAATAATCGGTGAGGAAACATCATGATTGCTGAGCATGTGGTAGACCTATCGCGGTTCCAGTTCGCTGCGACGGCCCTTTATCACTTTTTGTTTGTACCCCTGACGCTGGGAATGGCCTTTCTCCTGGCGATCATGGAATCCGTCTATGTGATGACCAACAACACCATCTACCGGGACATGACCAAATTCTGGGGTAAGTTGTTTGGTATCAACTTTGCCTTGGGGGTCACCACAGGTCTGGCCATGGAGTTCCAGTTCGGGACGAACTGGGCTTACTACTCCCATTATGTCGGCGATATCTTCGGGGCCCCGCTGGCTATCGAAGGGCTGATGGCCTTCTTCTTGGAGTCCACCTTCGTCGGTATGTTCTTCTTTGGTTGGGATCGTCTGAGCAAGCATCAGCATCTGGCTGCCACCTGGTTGATGGCGCTGGGTACCAACCTCTCCGCCCTCTGGATCCTGGTCGCCAACGGCTGGATGCAGAACCCGGTCGGTGCCGAGTTCAACTTCGAATCCATGCGGATGGAGATGATGAGCTTCGCTGACGTGGTGCTCAACCCGGTTGCTCAGGTCAAGTTCGTCCACACTGTGGCGGCAGGTTATACCTGTGGCGCCATGTTTGTGCTGGGTATCTCCTCCTACTACCTGCTGAAGAATCGTGATGTGGCGTTTGCCCGTCGCTCCTTCGCCATTGCCGCTGCGTTCGGTATGGCTTCCATCGTGTCCGTGCTGATCCTCGGTGATGAATCCGGTTACGAGACAGGTGAAGTGCAGAAGGTGAAACTGGCCGCTATCGAAGCTGAGTGGGAGACTGAACCTGCTCCGGCTGCCTTTACCCTGTTCGGTATTCCGAATCAGGAAGAGATGCGCACCGACTACGCCATCAAGATCCCCTATGCGCTGGGCATTATCGCGACCCGTTCTCTGGACGGTCAGGTCACCGGTCTGAAGGATCTGAAGAGCGAGCACGAACTGCGCGTTCGTAACGGTATGACCGCTTACGACCTGCTGACCAAGCTGCAATCCGGTGACAAGTCTGACGAGACCCGCGCTCGTTTCGACGAAGTGAAGCAGGATCTGGGCTACGGTCTGCTGCTCAAGCGCTACACCAGCAACGTGACCGATGCTACCGACGAGCAGATTAAGGCCGCCGTGGATGACTCCATCCCGCAGGTACTGCCGCTGTTCTTCGCCTTCCGCATCATGGTTGCCGTCGGCATGCTGATGCTGGTGTTGATTGGTATGGCCTTCTATGACAGTGCCCGTCACCAGATCGGCAAGCGCAAGTGGCTGCTCAAGGGTCTGCTGTGGGGTATCCCGCTGCCGTGGATCGCTATCGAAGCTGGCTGGTTTGTTGCTGAATATGGTCGCCAACCGTGGACCATTGCAGAGGTGTTGCCGACTTCCCTCTCTGCATCCAATTTGCCTGCAGCCGAGATCTGGTTCTCTCTGATCGGTATCTGCCTGTTCTATACCGTACTTCTGGTTATCGAGATGTACCTGATGTTCAAGTATGCCCGTCTTGGCCCCAGCAGCCTGAAGACTGGCAAGTATCACTTTGAACAGATCAAGGCATAAGGAGAGCGACCATGTTTGATTACGAAACTCTGCGTGTCATCTGGTGGGCTCTGGTCGGCGTGCTGCTGATCGGTTTTGCCATCACTGACGGCTTCGACATGGGGGTAGGCGCACTGCTCCCGTTCGTCGGCAAGAAAGATGTCGAGCGCCGCGTGATGCTCAACACCATGGGACCGCACTGGGAAGGTAACCAGGTTTGGCTGGTCACTGCCGGTGGTGCCTTGTTCGCCGCCTGGCCGATGGTGTATGCCGCGACCTTCTCCGGCTTCTACATCGCCATGATCCTGACCTTGATGGCGCTGTTCCTGCGTCCGGTCGGTTTCAAGTACCGCTCCCTGCGTGCTGATGCCAAATGGCGCAGCAACTGGGATTGGGCCTTGTTCGCCGGCAGCGCCGTACCGCCCATCGTCTTTGGCGTAGCCTTTGGCAACCTGCTGCAAGGCGTTCCGTTCGAGTTTAACCAGTTCATGATGTTGACCTATCACGGCAACTTCTTCGGCCTGCTTAACCCGTTCGGCATTCTGGCTGGTCTGGTGAGCCTGTTCATGCTGCTCACCCAGGGCGCAACCTGGTTGATGATGAAGACCGACGGTGAAGTGCTGGCACGTTCCCGCACTGCCGCCATGATCTGCTCACTGCTGACCCTGGTGCTGTTTGCTGCCGCGGGTTGGTGGGTAAGCGGTATGGAAGGGTATGTCATCGTCAAGGCTGCCGCGACTGACGCGGTATCCAACCCGATGAACAAGGAAGTTGTCCTGCAGGCTGGTGCCTGGATGAACAACTACACCCTCTATCCGTGGATGGTGGCTGCCCCTGTACTGGGCCTGGCCATGAGCCTGCTGACTGCGCTGTTTGCCCGCATGAACATCGGCTGGCTGGCGTTTACCTGCTCCTCGCTGGCGATTGCCGGGGTCATCCTCACTGCCGGTTTCTCCATGTTCCCGTTCGTGATGCCCTCAAGCCTTGAGCCGTCACTGAGCCTGACCATGTGGGATGCTACTGCCTCTTTCAACACCTTGCAGGTGATGACTGTGGCCGCAGCGATCTTCGTACCGATTGTGCTGGGTTACACCATCTGGACTTACATCAAGATGTTTGGCCGGGTAACCAACAAGCACATCGAAGATAACCAACAATCTCTCTATTAAGAGGTGCGCTGACAATGTGGTATTTCACCTGGATCCTGGGACTGTTGCTGGCCTGTGCATTTGGCATCATCAATGCGCTGTGGCTGGAACACACCGAGAACATGGATCGTCAGATCGATGAAAACAAGTGATCGACTCGCCAGGCTGGCCGCTCCACTGGAGCGGCAGCCGTGGCAGGGGTTGATGTTACTCGCGGCGGCCTTGTTGGCCGTCGCTATTTTACAGGCCCCCAATCTGATCGCGGCCAACACCAGCGAGCATGGTCTCTGGCTTGCTCCCTGGCTGATGTGGGCCGTCTGTTGTGGCGTACTTAACGGGCTTGGCTTTCATCTGAAAAGCCTGCCCGGACGTGTGCTGTTCAACCCCTGGCTCGCCTGGCCCAGTTTGTTGTATGGCCTCTGGCTGACACATTCATATTTCCTTTCATAAAAAACGGGGGGAGGCAGGATTTCCCTGTCTCCCCCTGCTTCTTTCCTATTCAGCCCTGCGCTATGATAGCCCCCCATCTGACTGTCGAATGGATCACAGATTGTTATGGGGGAAGTCTTTGAGTTTCCGGTGCGTGTCTACTACGAAGATACCGACGCCGGGGGCATCGTCTACAACGCCAATTATCTCAAGTTTATGGAACGTGCTCGCACCGAGTTTCTTCGTGCCAAAGGGGTCGAACAGGACGTCTGGCTGCAGGAGGGATATGCCTTCGTGGTGAGCCGAACTGAGATCGATTTCCGCTCGGCGGCCCGTTTTAATGAACTATTGAATGTATTAACGCAAGTGATTGAAGTGAAACGCGCATCCCTGCGCTTTTCGCAGCAGATCCTGGCGGCTGATGGACGACTGATCACCCAGGCCATGGTACAGATAGCCTGTGTCAGTCATCCGCAAATGAAACCTGTAGCTATACCTGAAAAAATCAAGGGAGTGCTGTTAAGTGCACGCTGAAATTTCGTTTATTGGCCTGTTTTGGCAAGCCAGCCTGTTGGTAAAACTGGTCATGATGACCCTGATGAGCATGTCTATTGTCTCGTGGGCGCTGATTATCCAGCGTTCAAAGGCGATCAAGGCGGCCAATCTCGCATCGGAACAGTTTGAAGATCGCTTCTGGTCAGGGGTCGATCTCAATCGGCTCTATCAGGAGTCCTCTTCCCGCCGCGATGATATCGAAGGCATGGAAGATATCTTCTACTCCGGCTTCAAGGAGTATGCCCGCTTGCTCAAGGCCGGTGCCCGTGGTCAGGATGCGGTGATGGATGGTACCTACCGCGCCATGCGTGTCTCCCTCTCCCGCGCGGTGGATGATCTGGAATCCAACTTGCCGGTGCTGGCGACCATCGGCTCCATCAGCCCCTATATCGGTCTGTTTGGTACCGTATGGGGGATCATGAACGCCTTTATCGCCCTGGGTCAGGTGCAGCAGGCCACCCTGCAAATGGTGGCACCGGGTATCGCGGAAGCGCTGATCGCCACTGCCATGGGTCTGTTTGCCGCTATCCCGGCGGTTATCTTCTACAACCGCTTCTCCAACAAGGTCGAGCGGCTGGAGAACGCCTACGCCAACTTCATGGACGAGTTCACCACCATTCTGAACCGTCAAATTGCACAGCAGCAGGGTGATCAGTAATGCAAACCTATCAGCGGATCCGGCGCAAGAAGGTGGCCGAGATCAACGTGGTTCCCTATATCGACGTCATGCTGGTGCTGCTTATCATCTTTATGGCGGTCACGCCGGTGATCACGCAAGGGGTCAAGGTGGATCTGCCACAGGCTGAGTCCGAGCAGTTGCCGGAAGATGCCAAGCCGCCCTTCATCGTCAGCGTCAATACCGAAGGCGAGTATGTCATCAAGGCTGGCGAAGCCGATGACGAGCCGGTGCCAAGCGGCACGCCAGAGGCGATGCAGCAATACATCACCGAAAAAGCCATGGGCTATCTGGCGATCAACCAGAATGCCCCCGTGGTGGTCGCGGGTGACAAGGCCGTGCGCTACGAAGAGGTGATCCTGTTGATGGTGGCCCTCAAGAAAGCGGGTGTGCCTCAGGTTGGCCTGATGACAGATCCGGTGAACTAACGGAGATGGATGTGAAGCGTGGTATTTCCGGTTATCTCATCGCGTCGTTTCTGCTGCACCTGATCATCGGCATCATCCTGTTTGTCGGGCTCGATTTCAGCAAACCGAAACGACCCGAATCGAAGGGGCAGATCGTCAATGCCGTCATGCTTGATGAGAACTTCCTCAACGAACAGGCCAAGCAGATCCAGCAGCAGAAATCTCAGCCCAAGCCTCAAAAGGTAGAGAAAGAGAAGGATAAGGAAGACACGGATCTCGCCAAGCGCGAGCTGGCTCAGAAACAGGAGCAGCTTCGCATCGCCGAGACCAAGCGCAAGCAGGCCGAAGAGGCGACTCGCAAGGCCGAGGCCGAGAAGCAGAAGAAGGTTGCCGAGCAGAAGCAGGCGGAAGAGAAGGCCCAAAAAGCCCAGGAAGCCCGCAAGCTGGAAGAGCAGAAGGCCAAGAAGGCCGAAGCCGAGCGTAAAGCGGCGGAAGCCGAGAGCAAGGCGTTGGCACTGAAGAAGAAAAAGGAACAAGAGAAGAAAGAGGCTGAAGAGAAGGCCAAGGCGGCAGAAGCCAAGGCCAAGAAAGCGGAAGCTGACAAGAAGGCCAAAGCCGAAGCCGAGAAGAAAGCCAAGGCAGAAGCAGAAAAAAAAGCCAAAGCCGAGGCCGAGAAGAAGGCCAAGGAAGAGGCTGAGAAAAAGGCAAAAGCTGACGCAGAGAAGAAAGCCAAGGCAGAGGCCGAAAAGCAGGCCAAGATCGCGGCTGAGCGCAAGCGTAAAGCAGCCGAGCAGGCCAAGCTGCAAAAAGAGATGGAAGAGATGATGCAGCAGCAGCTGTCGGCTGAGGCCAATGCCCGCAGTCAGGCCGCATCGGCAGCAGCCCAGGGCGAAGTCGACAAATATGCGGCGCTCATCAAGGCCACTGTTGAGCGGTATATGATTTTGGATCCCACCATGCGGGGCAAAACATGTACTATCGGCGTACGTCTTGCGAGCAGTGGCTTTGTCATATCGGTAGATAACGGCCAGGGTGACCCGGCGGTCTGTCGTTCCGGTAAGGCGGCTGTTCTGAAAGCCAATCAACTGCCTGTGCCCAAGGATCCTGCGGCATTCGAGATGTTGAAGGAATTTAACCTGAAGTTAGAACCGAGTATCTAAGCGTGATAAAACGAGGTTGCTTGCCTCCGGTTGGCAACCTCTCGCCGAGAAAGGAATTTAACCTCTCATCTATATTGGAACCGAGTATTTAAGCCATGATCAGAAAAGTATTTTTTGCTTTGGTTGGCTGTTTGTTGCTGGGCCAGAGTGCCCAGGCGGCCCTGGACATCGTCATCACCGGCGGTATTGATAGCGCACGCCCCATCGCCGTCGCCCCCTTCAAGTGGGAAGGCAACGGGCAGTTGCCGCAGGACATCGCGGAAGTGGTCTCCAACGACCTGATGCGCAGCGGCAAGTTCAAGCCGCTGGCCCGTGGCCAGATGCCGCAGACCCCGAGCAGCAGCAGCGAGATCAACTTCGCTCCCTGGGCCGCTCAAGGGGTTGAGGCCGTAGTCGTCGGTTCCATCTCGGCGGTGGGTGACGGCACCTACAAGGTCAACTTCGAGCTGGTTGATGTGCTGAAAGGCCAGCTGGCCAAGGCGCAAGGCGGCGAGAGCAACGGTTACATCCTGGATAGCCGCATGGCGACCATCCCGGGTGCCCAGATGCGCCAGTTTGCCCACCGTATCTCCGACATCGTCTATGAGCGTCTGACTGGCGAGCGCGGTGCCTTCCTGACCCGTTTGGCTTACGTCTCCGTACAGCAGGGTACCCAGTTCCCGTACCAGCTGCGTATTTCTGACTACGACGGTTACAACGAGAAAACCCTGCTGCGCTCCCGCGAGCCCTTGATGTCTCCGGCCTGGTCACCGGATGGCAGCAAGCTGGCTTACGTGAGCTTCGAGAACCAGAAGTCCGAAATCTATGTGCAGGATATTTACACTCAGCAGCGCAGCCTGATCACCAGTTTCCGTGGTATCAACGGGGCGCCGGAGTGGTCTCCGGATGGTCGTCGTCTGGCTATCGTTCTCTCCAAAGATGGTTCACCGAACCTCTATGTGGTTGATGTCGCTAGCAAGCAGCTGACCCGCGTCACAACCAGCCGTGTGATCGACACTGAACCCTCCTGGATGCCGGATGGGCAAAATTTGTTGTTCACCTCTGAACGTGGTGGCAAACCCCAGATTTATAGCGTAAATTTGGCGACTGGTATGACTCGCCGGATGACTTGGGAAGGTGAATCCAACCAGGGTGCATCCATTACTCCTGATGGCAAAATCATGGTGATGGTGACCCGTGTTCAGGGACAGTATCGTATTGCCCGTCAGGACATGGAAAACAATGCCCTGTTGGTCCTTACCCAGAGTGCTCTGGATGAGTCGCCAAGTGTGGCTCCCAATGGCAGCATGATCATTTATGCCACCATCTATCAGGGTCGTAAGAGTCTCGCGTTGGTGTCGACTGATGGTCGCTTCAAGGCTGTGCTTCCGACCAGTAGCGGTGAAATTCGTGCACCAGCTTGGTCGCCCTTCTTGAATTGATAAAAATCCAATTGTTTTTTGTTTTGTTATAAAGGTTTAAGGAAATAGCATGCAACTCAATAAACTGCTCAAGGGTTTGGCCATCGCACTGCCACTGTTCACCCTGGCCGCTTGTAGTTCTTCTTCTGATTCCGACGCCGCTGGCGCTGAATCAGGTATGACCGACGGCATGGGCGGTGTACAAACCGGCGGCGCCAACGGCATGTTGTCCCCGGAAGAGCAGATGCGTCAGAAGTTCGAAGCACTGCAACGTGACAACGTGATCTACTTCCCGTTCGACGGTTACGATATCCAGGGTCAGTACGCTGATCTGCTGGATGCCCACGCCAGCTACCTGCGCGAGCGCCCGAGCGTTAAAGTCCTGATCGAAGGTCACGCCGATGAGCGCGGTACTCCGGAGTACAACATCGCCCTGGGCGAGCGTCGTGCCAAGGCTGTTGCCAAGTATCTGCAAACCCTGGGTGTGCAGGCCGAGCAGCTCTCCATCGTCAGCTATGGCGAAGAGAAGCCGTTGGACATGTCTCACACCGAGGATGCCTTTGCCAAAAACCGCCGCGCGGTTCTGGTTTACTAAGGTTTGAACCGAACGAAGTTCGTTTATATGCAAGCGGCCATTTCGATGGCCGTTTTATTTGCACTAAACGCCAAGGTTTGATCCGAATGAAATCTGCATATGCGAGCGACGATGGCGCTGGCCGTTTTATCTGTACTAAACGCTAAGGTTTGATCCGAATGAAATCTGTGTACAAGCAAGTTGTCGTTGCGCTGGCCGTAATGGTTGCTCTGAATGCGCAAGCTGCGGCACCGGTCAGCGATCTGGGCGGTGACTCAAGTGGTGGGGTTGTCCTTAGCGGCAACAACGGCGCCATCGTGCCCACCGGTAGCCTGGAAGATCGGGTTGCCCTGCTGGAGCGCACCCTCAATGCCCGTCTGCGACTGCAAGCTGAATTGCAGCAACAGGTCGACTCCCTGCAAGGGGAGGTTTCCGAGCTGCGTGGTCAGCTGGAGCAGCAGACCTACCAGATGGAACAGTCGCAAGAGCGCCAGCGTCAGCTCTATCAGGAGCTCGACAAGGTTGCCAGCAGCCAGCAAGCTGCTCCAGCTGCCCCGGCCCCTGCTGCTGCCACACCGGCTGCAGCCGCCAATTACTCAACCAATCAGGATGAGAATCAGGCCTACGACGCAGCGGTCAACATGGTGCTCAAAGAGAAGAACTACGACAAAGCCATTCCGGCTTTCCAGGGCTTCATCAAGCAGTACCCCAATTCGGGCTATGTTCCCAATGCACACTACTGGCTCGGCCAGTTGCTGTTCAACAAGGGTGACAGAGCCGGAGCCTCGGCCCAGTTTTCGACCGTGGCCAACAAATACAGCAAATCCCCCAAGCGAGCCGATGCGCTGCTGAAGCTGGGTATGCTGGCGCAACTGGATGGCAAGAAGGCGGAAGCCAAATCCTTCTATGAGCAGGTGATCAAGGGCTATCCCAACACCTCGCCGGCCCAGTTGGCCAAACAGAGTCTGGCCAAGCTGTAACATTGCTGTATGTCACTGTTTTCGTAACGCTACTGTAAAAACAGCCTGCATTTGTACGCACAGTGAGCAAACGGATTTAAATTACGAATTTTCTGTTGCACCGGAAATTTAAATCCGTAATATAGGCCGCCGTCAGAGCCGAAGCAGTAATGCAGTCGGAACTGGTCGTGGTGAGGGTCGTTAGCTCAGTCGGTAGAGCAGTTGACTTTTAATCAATTGGTCGCTGGTTCGAATCCAGCACGACCCACCATTTTCTCCACTAAGTGGAGACAGAATTCCCAGGTCGTTTAGCTCAGCTGGGAGAGCACCTCCCTTACAAGGAGGGGGTCACTGGTTCGATCCCAGTAACGACCACCAGTTTGTAAAAAATGATTTAGATGGGTCGTTAGCTCAGTCGGTAGAGCAGTTGACTTTTAATCAATTGGTCGCTGGTTCGAATCCAGCACGACCCACCATCATTTCAAGAATCCCAGGTCGTTTAGCTCAGCTGGGAGAGCACCTCCCTTACAAGGAGGGGGTCACTGGTTCGATCCCAGTAACGACCACCATATTTGTAGTAAAAAGTTTAAAAAATGATTTAGATGGGTCGTTAGCTCAGTCGGTAGAGCAGTTGACTTTTAATCAATTGGTCGCTGGTTCGAATCCAGCACGACCCACCATC
>NZ_JBFODM010000090.1:0-14710 GCF_040908325.1 Aeromonas sp. R4-1 | reverse complement strand
CTTTGAGGCCGTCGTCGATGTACTGAAGAATGACTACGGCGTCTCCATCGTAAAAAAGCGACCCGGCAAGTCCTCTCGCAGCGGCAAGTCGAGAGACTAACCATCGTCAGGGCTTGCCTGTTTCTGGGGATAAGCCGGCAGGCTTACTACAAGCGCAATCGGGTCGCCGACGAGCGCCATGCACAGGGCTTGCAGGTGGCGCGCTTTGTGCGTCAGGTTCGACTGCGACAACCTCGGGTGGGCACTCGCAAGCTGCATTATCTGCTGCAGGGTCAGGATGATGGCGGGCTCAAGGTCGGGCGGGACAGGCTGTTTCAGATATTGGCCGAGCACCGCTTGCTGGTGCAGCCTAAGCGGGCGTATCACAAGACCACCCACAGTTTTCACCGTTTCTACCGTCATCCCAACTTGCTCAAGGCGGGGCCAGAGCAGGTCACGCCGGTGGCCCCGGAGCAGGTCTGGGTCGCAGATATCACCTATCTGCCAGCCAGGAGCGGGCCACTGTACCTGAGCCTGGTGACGGATGCCTACTCACGTAAGATAGTGGGCCATCACGTGCACGAAGGAATGCACGCGGAGTCGGTGGCGATGGCGTTCAAGAAAGCACTGAAGCAACGGCGTGGCGGCGGTGAACTTATCCATCACTCAGACCGCGGCGTGCAGTATTGCTCGGGGCTGTATCAGTCATTACATGAACGGTACGGGGTGAAATGCTCGATGACGGATGGGTATGACTGTTACCAGAATGCGTTGGCAGAGCGGGTGAACGGGATTTTGAAAGGAGAGTTATTGCTGCAAAGCCCGCAGGATTTGACGCAAGCGCGGGAAATGGTGCGTGAAGCAGTGGATATTTACAACGAGGAGCGGCCGCATCATGCGTTGAAATACAGAACCCCCGATGCGGTACATAGAGGGTTCTGAGTAGAAAAATGCTAGTTGAAAATGTGTAAACCTATTTCAGGACTAGACACATGGTAAGCAACCGGCAAGATGTGCTGCTCAAAAACACGGTTTGACTCTTTGATTGTCAGCATCCGGGAGACCTGCGGCTTTATACTGCTCGCTCATGGCGTCACGGGATGGATAAGGTCGGCAAGCACTCCTGCCGCAGTCATTTATGCCGGAGCAAAAGAGTGAACCATCACGCCATCGTGGTAACTGACAGGGGGCATCCTAACGGGATGAGGGGCATGCTTCATTAGGGTTGGGCATACGCAATGGTTAAGCATTGCTTAAATATCCACCCCCCAACACAGCACCTCTATGACATCACCGGCGCCATTGACCTTCACCTCATGGCAGGGTTTACAGTCCCGCCATCTGCTCCCAAAGGATGCCCGGATTGTCACTCACCCAGCTTGCTGCAAGATTGCCCTCTGTTGCTCTGGCCCGGCTATTGCTGGCGCTGCTGCTCGTCTGCAATCTGACTCTCTGCATCAGCTGGCATGGTTCTCCCCTCTCCTCCGAGCCGACCCCAAGCAGCGCCCAGTCGATGGTGATGTTCGATTCATCCATGGCGATGGCGGATGGCGATATTTCTCATGCAATGCCCGCTATGGATCACCCGGGCGATGTCATGCCCCTCTCCTGCCATCAGGGAGACGAGGGGTCAGCCATGGGCGATGAGTGCCAGATGCAGACCGGCGTCAATGCTCTCTCCTTCGGCGCGATGACTCTGCTTGGGGTACTGGTCGCTCTGCTGCTCTTTCCCTTGCTACTTGGCAACAACGTCGCAGCGTCACTGCTTGATAACTGGTTGCGGGATCCCTTCCTGCGATCCCGCGGTACTCACCCTCCCTCCTGGCCGCGCCGACACCTGATGCTGTCGGTGCTGCGCCACTAGAAAGATCTTCTCTTGCGGCAGCGGCAAGCCTTGGCTTGCCCGTCTCCTGCCGCCTTGCCTGACCCTGTGCCCTGGCCAAACCGGCCCGCTCACAGGGAGCCGTGCGCGCTGATACAGCTGCGCCCCGTTTGCCGCCAGCCCCTTGGGTGATGCCTTGCACCTCACCCGACCGGCGGCCTGCACAAGAGAAGACGTATTATGTCACCAGCCCACTTTTCACCGTTCAAGGTTGCTGCCTTCGCGGGCGCCTTATCCTCCTGCACTTTCTGCATGCAAATCCGCGCCGGAGGCCAGTCATGAACAAGACCATCCTGATGTCGGCCCTGCTGCTCGCCCTTGGCGCCGGTGGCGGCTACTGGGCCGCCAAACAGACCTCCGATGGCGCAAGCGCCAAAGAGAAGATGCCCCTTTACTGGGTCAACCCCATGGATCCCCGCGACAAGCGCGATGCCCCTGCCAAAGACAACATGGGGATGGACTTTATCCCCGTCTATGAGGAACAAAAAAACGGCTCACCGGGCACAGTCACCATCAGCCCCGAGATCCAGCAGAACCTGGGGGTGCGACTTGCCAAAGTGGAGAAGCTGCCTATCCACCAGCAGATCGAGACGGTGGGCTATGTCGGGTATGACGAGGATCGGCTGGAGGCGATCAACGCCCGCATGGCGGGCTGGATCCGCACCCTCGCCATCAAGAGTGAAGGGCAGCAGGTGAGCAAGGGGAGCCTTATTTACGAGCTCTACGCGCCGGATCTGGTCAACGCCCAGCACGAATACCTGCTGGCACTCAACACCGCCAACCCACTGCTGCTGCGCGCTGCCGAGGGCAAGCTCAAGTCCCTGCAGGTGCCGGCGGATCAGATTGCGGCCCTCAAGCGCACCCGTCAAGTACGCGAAACCATCAGCATTTACGCCCCCAGCAGCGGTTATGTCTCCGAGCTCAAGGTGCGCGAGGGCCAGTATGTTGAGCCTGCTGCGGCGCTCTTTAACATCAGCACCCTCAAGCAGGTGTGGGTCAGTGCCGAGGTGTTCGAGCGCCAGGCGGCCCAGCTGAAAGTGGGGGATCCGGTCACCATGACTCTCGACTATGCCCCCGGCCGCAACTGGCAAGGTAAGGTGGATTACCTCTATCCGACCCTCGATGCCGCTACTCGCACCCTCAAGGTGCGACTGCGCTTTGACAACCCGGACGAGTTCTTGAAACCCAATATGTTTGCCAAGGTGAGCATTCGCACCGGGCAGGGAGAGCCGCAATTGGTGGTGCCGAGCGAAGCGGTGATCCGCACCGGCAGTCAGGATCGGCTGGTGCTGGCGCTAGGGGATGGCAACTTCAAGTCGGTCGCCGTCACCCTCGGCCCCCAGTTTGGCGACAAGGTCGCCATCAAGGCGGGGGTGGAAGCGGGTGACAGCATAGTTAGCTCGGCCCAGTTCCTGCTCGACTCCGAGTCGGCCATCGATTCGGACTTCCAGCGCATGACGGCGGTGCGCCCCGCTCAGGTGTGGACCCAGGGCGAGGTTGAAAGCATCGATCTGGCCAACCGCACCCTGATGGTGGCCCACCAGCCCATCCCCGAGTGGCAGTGGCCTGCCATGGAGATGGAGTTCACCGTCGCCGACTGTGTGGACATCAGCAAGCTGGTCGAGGGGCAGACCCTGCACCTGCAGGTAATGCAGGAGGGGGATGAGTACCGCATCACCACCATCCATCAGGAGAAGGCAACCGCTACTGACGGCGACGCCAAGCCTACGTCGGATGAGATAGAAGGCATGGACCATAGCCAGCACGATATGGGAGCCAAGCCATGATCCCCTCGATTATTCGCTGGTCCGTGGGCAACCGCTTTCTGGTGCTGCTATTGACCCTCATGCTCACCGCCTGGGGGCTCTGGTCGGTCAAGCAAACCCCGGTGGATGCCCTGCCGGATCTCTCCGATGTGCAGGTGATCATCAAGACCTCCTATCCGGGACAGGCGCCCCAAGTGGTGGAAGATCAGGTGACCTACCCGCTCACCACAGCCATGCTGGCGGTGCCGGGGGCCACCACGGTGCGCGGCTACTCCTTCTTCGGCGACTCCTTCGTCTATGTGCTGTTTGACGACAACACAGATCTATACTGGGCCCGTGCCCGGGTGCTGGAGTATTTGAGCCAGGTCGCGCCCAACCTGCCCGCCTCCGCCCGCCCCCAGCTCGGCCCCGATGCCACCGGGGTGGGCTGGGTCTATCAGTACGCGCTGGTGGACAAAACCGGCAAGCATGACCTCAGCCAACTCACCTCCCTGCAGAACTGGTTCCTCAAGTACGAGTTGCAGACTGTCAATGGCGTCTCCGAGGTCGCCACCGTCGGCGGCATGGTGCGCCAGTATCAGGTGCGGGTCGATCCGGACAAACTGCGCGCCTACGGCATCCCGATCTCCCTTATCGAGACCGCTATCAAGCAGGGCAACCAGGAAACCGGCGCCTCCGTTATCGAGATGGCGGAAGCGGAGTACATGGTGCGCTCCAACGGCTATCTCAAGAGCGTGGAGGATCTGAAGCAGATCCCGCTCGGCACCAATGTGCGCGGCGCCCCGCTGCTGCTGGGGGATGTGGCAGATGTGGTCACCGGTCCCCAGATGCGGCGCGGCATCGCCGAGCTCAACGGCGAAGGGGAAGTGGTGGGCGGCATTATCGTGATGCGCTACGGCGAGAATGCCCAGCACACCATCGATGGGGTCAAGGCGCGGCTGGCGGAGCTGAAAAGCAGCCTGCCGGAGGGGGTGGAGGTCGTCACCGTCTACGATCGCTCCGACCTTATCCAGCGCGCCATCGACAACCTCTCCGGCAAGCTGGTGGAGGAGTTCGCCGTGGTGGTGCTGGTCTGCCTCGCCTTCCTGTTCCACCTGCGCTCGTCACTGGTGGTGGTCATTACCCTGCCCATCGCCATTCTGGTGGCCTTTATCGTGATGCACCTGCAGGGGATCAACGCCAACATCATGTCGCTCGGGGGCATCGCCATCGCCATCGGCGCCATGGTGGATGGCGCCATCGTGATGATCGAGAACGTCCACAAACACATGGAGCGGGAAGCGCTTACCGACAAGAACCGCTGGCGCATCATCACCGAGGCAAGCATCGAGGTGGGGCCCGCCATCTTCTTCTCCCTGCTGATCATCACCATCAGCTTCCTGCCGGTGTTCGCGCTGGAGGCGCAGGAGGGGAGGATGTTCCACCCCCTCGCCTACACCAAGACCTACGCCATGGCGGCGGCGGCCGCGCTCGCCATCACGCTGGTGCCGGTAATCATGGGTTACTTCATCCGTGGCAAGGTGCTGGCGGAGCAGGCCAATCCGCTCAACCGCTGGCTGAGCCAGGGCTATGTGCCGCTGCTCAAAGCCGTGCTGGCCCGTCCGAAAACCACCCTGGCTGTCGCCGCCGTAGTTACGGTGGCGGGCTTCTGGCCACTCAAGTACCTGGGCTCCGAGTTCATACCGCCTCTCGATGAGGGGGACATCATGTATATGCCCACCACAGCGGCCAATATCTCGGTTGGCAAGGCGCGGGAGATTTTGCAGCAAACCGACAAGCTGATTCGTACCGTGCCCGAGGTGCAGAACGTGTTCGGCAAGGCGGGTCGCGCCGAATCGGCCACCGACCCCGCCGACTTGGTGATGATGGAGACCAGCATCCAGCTCAAGCCCCGGGACCAGTGGCGCCCCGGTATGACCCCGGAGAAGCTCAAAGAGGAGCTCGACTCCCTCATCCGCTTCCCCGGACTCACCAACGCCTGGGTGCCCCCCATCAAGACCCGCATCGACATGCTGGCTACCGGTATCAAGACCCCGGTCGGTATCAAGATTGCGGGGCCCGATCTCAAGGTGATCCAGCAGCTCGGCCAGCAGCTCGAACAGATCGTTGGCAAGGTGGAGGGCGCCTCATCGGTCTACGCCGAGCGGGTGGCCGGTGGCCGCTATGTGAAGGTGGATATCGACCGGCTCAAAGCAGCCCGCTACGGCCTCAACATCGCCGACGTGCAGGCGGTGCTCGCCACCGCGGTGGGCGGCATGGAGGTGGGCCAAACCATCGAGGGGCGCGAACGCTATCCCATCAACCTGCGCTACCCCCAGAGCTATCGCGATTCTGTAGCCAGCTTGGAGCTGCTGCCGGTGGTCACGCCAAGTGGCGCTCGCATCGCGCTGGCGGATGTAGCCCAGGTCTACATCAGCGATGAAGCCCCCATGCTGCGCAGTGAAAACGCGCGGCTCAACGGCTGGGTCTACGTCGATATTCGCGGCCGCGATATCGGCTCCTTCGTCGATGAGGCCAAAGCCGAGGTGGGCAAGCAGCTGGTGCTGCCGGCGGGCTACGCCCTCACCTGGTCTGGCCAATACGAGTACATGGAACGGGCCAAGGCGCGCCTCGCCTACGTGGTGCCGCTGACGGTCGCCATTATCGTGCTGCTGCTCTATCTGGCGTTTCGCCGCGTTCAGGAGGTGCTGCTCATTCTCACCACCTTGCCGCTGGCGGTGGTGGGGGGGATCTGGACCCTCTGGCTGCTCGACTTCAACCTCTCGGTGGCGGTCGGGGTGGGCTTTATCGCTCTGGCGGGGGTGGCGGTAGAGACCGGCGTCTTGATGCTGGTCTACCTCAACCATGCCTGGGATGACCTGGTGGCCAGTGGCAAGCCGGACAAGGCGGGTCTGCACCGGGCGGTGATCCACGGCGCCGCCCTGCGCCTACGCCCCAAGATGATGACGGTGGTCACCATCATCGCTGGCCTCTTGCCCATCATGTGGAGCCACGGCACCGGATCCGAGGTGATGCAGCGCATCGCCGCCCCCATGATCGGCGGCATGGTGAGCGCGCTGGTGCTGACCCTCTTGGTGCTGCCCGCCGCCTACTACCTGTGGCGCAGTCGCAGCCTTGGCAAGAGCGCGAACCCGCAATCCGAGTAACCCGATTTCACGATCCATATTGACTGAACGATAAGGAAACCATCATGAACTACAAAACGCTGACCCTGACCCTGCTGCTTGGCCTTGCCACCCAGACCAACCTGCAAGCCGAAGAGATGATGCACCATGAAGGGCACGATATGAGTCAGACGGGTGAGATGAGCGAACAGGCCGCAATGGTGATGACCAAGGGGGTCATTACCCGCCTCGATGAGGGGCGCGGCAAAGTCGGCATCAAGCACGAGGCGATCGAGAACCTCAAGATGCCCCCCATGACCATGGTCTTTCGAGTGGCAGATCCGGCCCAGCTCAAAGGGCTCAAGGTGGGGGATGCCATCCACTTTCATGCCGAAAGCCAGAGCGGCAAGCTCACAGTGACAGCCATCCAGCCGCAATAAACAGCTCTGGCTCGCCGAAGAGGTCACGATAGACAGTGACAACGCAAGAGGGAGGCATCAGCCTCCCTCTTCTTTTGCTCAACCTGTTCGTTGGGTCAACCTCTGGTGCACGATAGCACTCAGCTGCGGGTTGCCAGCAACTGCTCCACATCCTCGATCACCTTGAGAGCTGCCTGCGGGCCACCGCTGGAGGTCCAGAGCGACCCATCCACGGCGCCAAAGCGCTTGGCCTTGATCACCGGCAGCTGCTGGAACGCCGGGGTCTGCTCCGCCTGACGCATGGCATCCACCGCATCACCGGTGGCGCTCAGAGTGCCGACCACCAGCCAGTCAGCATCCAGCAGGTTGAGGGACTCCAGACTCAGCGCCGGTGAGTGGGGTGCGCCGGTACCCTGCTGCTTGCTTGGGCGTACCAGCCCCATCGACTCCACTACGCTGCTGGCAAAGGTGCCCTGATACATAAAGCTCGGCCCCTTGGGGTTCCAGCGCACTATGCTGATACTCTCCCCCTGATGCTTGGCCAGCTTGCTTCGGGCCTGAGTAAGCCGCTCGGCATACTGCAGCAAGAAAGTATCCCCTTGCTGGTCGCGGTTGAGGGTGTGGGCGGTGCGGCGGAAGCTATCCTGCCACGGCTCACCCCACTTGCTAGTCACCACGGTCGGCGCGATCTCCCCCAGCAAGGTCAGCAGCTCGGGACGGGTCTGGCCGGTCAGGATAAGGTCGGGCTCCAGCGCAATCAGCGACTCCAGATTGGGGCTGTCGAGATCGCCGATCACCTGGATCCCCATGCCCGCCTTGTTCAGCAAATAGCGAGGCAAGGTGGGTTGACCACGGCCATTGACGGCGCCGATGGGGGTCAGCCCCAGGGTCAGGGTGCTGTCGAGTTCGAGCTCGCTCAGCACCACCACCCGCGTTGGCTGGACTGGCACCTGCACCTTCTGGCCAAACGCATCAGTCACTTCACGCATCTCCTGCGCCTGAACCAGCGGCGCGGCCAGCATCAGGATGGCTGCTGCCAGGGCGGCAAAACGCTTCATCATCTCACTCCTTCTCGTTGCACGGCCCGGATAATCGGCCGCGTGAATATACTCGGCGGGCCCACAGAACAGGCCCATATGACTCAACTCGCCGAACGCAGGGCGCAGCCATGTTCGTGGCGACGGGGCACGATAATGGGCGCCCCGTCGCCGGGGGCATGCAGAATGTCGACACTGGTCTGGTAGAGCTGGTCGATCAGGGATTTGGTCACCACCTCCCGGGCCGGGCCCATGGCGGCAATGGTCCCCTCGCCGATGGCGATCAACTCGTCACAGTAGCGGGCCGCCATCGCCAGATCGTGGATCACCAGCAGCACGGTTTTACCCTCGGCGGTGATGCGGTGAATCGCCTCCATCACCTCGGTCTGGTGGCCGATATCGAGGGCGCTGGTGGGCTCGTCGAGCAGCACCATGTCGCTGTCCTGGGCCAGGATCATCGCAAGCCACGCCCGCTGTGCCTGCCCGCCGGAGAGGGACGCGGCGCTCTGCTGCCAGATGCTTTCAAGCTGCATCCGCTCGCAGGCAATACGCACCATGCGGGCATCCTCCTCGCCCCACTGATTGAACCAGCCCTGATGAGGGTGGCGGCCATACTGCACCAGCTGCTCCACCAGAATGCCGGCAGGCAGGGTTGGCCGCTGGGGCAGATAGGCGAGCTCCCGCGCCAGCCCCTTCATGGGGTAGCTGGCAAGCGGCTTGCCTTTGAGCAGGATCTCGCCGCGTTGGGCTTTCATCTGGCCGGATAGCAGCTTGAGCAGGGTCGATTTGCCGCAGCCGTTGGGGCCGACGATCCCCACCAGCTTGCCCCTCGGCACGCTGAAAGAGATGTCCCGCAAAATGGGGGTCTGCTGATAGGCGAAGTGGAGGCGATTTACGGTGAGCGTCATCAGTCAGCCCTCTGGCGATCGTTAACAAGAAGAAACAGCAGCAACAGGCCGCCGAGAATGCGGGTCATGATGCCGGTCGCCACCTCGTGGGGGCTGGCCAGCACCCGAACCAGGGTATCGCTGGCAAGCAGCAGCAGGGCGCCGCTAAGCGCCGCCAGCCAGAGCGGCACCACCCGGTCTTTCACCAGCCAGGAGGCAAGAATGGGGGCCGCCATGGCGATAAAGACCACGGGGCCGCCGATGGCGGTGCCGAGCGCCGCCACCAGAATGGCCTGGGCCAGAATGCCCAGTTGCACCCGATCGCCGTTGACGCCAAGCCCTCTGGCCATCTCGGGGCCAAAGCGCAGCACCGCCAGCGCGCGGGAGAGGTAGACGATCCACGGGCAGAGCACCAGCAACAGGATGACAATCGGGGTGATGGTGCTGTAACCCACGGCGATAAAGCTGCCCATATTCCACAGATAGAGGGAGCTCAAGTGCAACAAAGCCTGAGTCGACATCACGAACTGGCCGAGCGCCTCGAACAGCTCGGAGAGGCCGATACCGATCACCACGAACAGATAGCCCTGCTCGCCCGGTTTGCGGCAGAGGGCATAGAGCACCAGCGCCGCGAAGATGGCTCCGATAGGTGCCGCCCACCAGGGCCAGCTGCCCACGGTCAGGTAGAGGGAGAAGACGATGATGGCCAGAGAGGCCCCGTTGTTGACCCCCACCATATCGGGTGTGGCCAGCCGGTTGCGAACCAGCGTCTGCACCAGACAGCCGGAGAGCCCCATGGCGGCCCCCGCCACCATGACCCCAAGAATGCGCGGCAGCCGGATCTTGAACAGGGTGAGCTGCTCAAGCCGCGTCCCCTCCCCCAGCAGAGTGTTGACCACCCCGGCCAAGCCAAGCTTGCCGCCGCCAACGCTCAAGGCCAGCAGAGCAAGCGCCAGCAGCGCCATGGCCAACAGAACCAGCCGGCGCCAGCTCGGCAGATGAACCAGCACAGAGCGGTTGCCGGCCCGCAGACAGAGCATATCGGTAGGTGTGCGCATCAGCCCCTCACTTGACGGTCAGCAGGGTACGAAAGCCCCCGCGATGAACAATGGCGATCAGCACAGGTGCGCCAATCAGGGCCAGAATGACGCCATTGGGCAGCTCGAACGGCTGGATCAGCCAGCGCGCCAGAATGTCGGCCAACAGCAGAAACAACATGCCGAACAGGGCGGAGAAACAGACCTGCACCGACAACCTAACCGGCTCTACCAGTCGGCCACAGTAGGCGGCCAGAAAGCCGACAAAGCCGATGGGGCCGGCGATGGCGATGGCACTGGCGGTAAACAGGGTAGCGGCCAACAGCACGCCAATTCGCACCCGGTTTGGGCGGATCCCGAGCGCCTGGGCCTGACTGTCCCCCATCTGCATCAGGGTCAGCTGGCGACAGAGGAGCAGGGTGATGACAAACGCCGCCAGCACGAAGGGCAGCACGGCGATGATGGCATCGAGATTGGCCGCCGACAGGGAGCCGAGGTTCCAGAAGCGGTACTGCTCCAGCACCATCTTGTTGGAGAGCAGCAAAAAGCTGGAGAGACCGCCGAAGGTGGCAGAGAGCGCCACCCCGACCAGAATGAGCTTGAGGGGGTTGGAGCGGCCAATCATCATGCCAAGCCCCAGCACAATAACGTTACCAAGCAGCGCGCCGAGGCCGGCCCAGAGCAGATAGCCGTAGGCGGACTCCACCCCGAACCAGGTGAGCCCCACCACCAGCGCAAAGACGGCCCCGGCGTTGACCCCGAGCAGACCGGGCTCCGCCAGCGGGTTGCGGGTCGCGCTCTGCAACAAGGAGGCCGCCAGAGATAAAGAGGCGCCGACCACCATGGCGCAGAGGGTGCGCGGCAGTCGCAAGGTATTGAGCACCATGGCGAGCTTCTCGTCACTCGCCCAAGGCGCGTCACCCATCAGGTAGCCGAACACCTCGCGGGCACCATAAACACCCGCACCGGTGGCGAGCGAGAGAGAAAGCAGTATGAACAGGAGGAATAATCCCAGCCAGAACAGCGAGGTCTGGTCTCTAAACACCCTTTAACTCCTTATGATTGCAATGCCATCTTTTTGAAATACATGTGGTTTTAATAAAAGTCGTCACCCGAGGTGATACCGTGGCAACAACGGAAGCCCGCCAGTACGGGCTCCCGCTCAGCCACTACATCTTGTAGGCCACACCGGCATAGACAGTGCGCCCGTCGAGGATCTGATCGGCCTCGGTGGCAACCCAGTCACGCTTGGTATTGGTCAGGTTGTTGAGCCCGAACTTCAGATCCAGTGCCTGGGTGGCGTTCCAGACTGTCCCGATATCCAGGGTGTGGAATCCGGCGGTGGTCTCATAGGTGGTGCCGCTCATGCGCGGAACCGGCAGGATCTGGCTGCCGGTGTAGTTCCAGCCGAGCTGGGTACTCAGGCTCTCGATGACCTGCCACTCCAGCTTGGCGTTGGCGGTATGCTCCGGCGTCCGATAGAGATCCTTGCCGCTGGTCTTGTCCTCTCCGTCGATCAGGGTGACGTTGCTGGAGAGGGTCAGGGCATCGGTAATATCAAACCAACCACTCAGCTCCACCCCCTTGATGCGGGCCTTGCTGACGTTCTGATAGGTCATCACCGCCGGACGCCAGGTGGAGGTCCATGCCTCGCTCTGGATCTTGTCCTTGATATCGTTGTGGAAGGCGGTAACCCCGGCGCCCCAGAACGAACCATCATAGGCGGTGCCCAGCTCGTAGCTGACGGCGGTTTCCGGTTTCAGATCCGGGTTGCCCACCACGGCGCAGCGACCGCGACAGGCAGCTACGGCATAATCCGGGTTGGACTGGGCAATAGTCGGCGCCTTGAACGCCTTGCCAATCCCGCCCTTGACCACCCAGTTGTCCGTCAGGCTGTAGAGGGCATAACCGCGGGGGCTGAACTCGGTGCCATAGGTCTCGTGGTGATCGACCCGGCCACTCAGGGTCAACGCCAGATCGCCAAAGCCAAACTCATCCTGCAGATAGAGCGCGCTCTGGTTGACGCTGACATCGCCCCCCTTGAGATTGACGTTATGCTTGAGTTCGGTGATGCGGTACTCGGCACCGCTGGTCAGCAGGTGGCCGCCCAGATTACCGCTCAGCTGGCCATCGAAGGTGTGGTTGGTCTGGCTCACATCGCCGCTGGTCTTGCTCAGCGCCGTCATCAGTTCGGAGTCGTCAAACAGGTCAACCTGCTCGAAGGCATAGCCGACCCGGCTGTCGAACTGATCCCAACGGCCGACGTGGGTGGCGTTGAGTCCCAGTCGTTCCATCTGCTGGATATTGCGCGGCGTCTGGCTGTAGTTGTTCCAGTGGGCCTCCCGATCGTCTTTGGCGTAGTTCATCCCCACATCCAGATCCTGACGATCGTCGATCAGCCATTTGACGTTGGAGAGGATCCCCAGCTTTTCACGCTGCTCGATGGCATCGGCCTTGGGGTTGATGCTCTGCTCGCTCTGCCAGGCATCTCTGTGGTTCCCTTCCACCACCAGGTTGGCCAGCAGTTTGTTGTCGATCAGTGCCCCGCCCACATAGGCACTCGCCTTGTTGATATCCCCGCCGTGACCATCGGTGGGGTCGCTGAAGGTATAGGTGGCAGCCGCTTCGGTCTTCTCCCCGGGTTGGCGCAAGATGACATTGACCACCCCACCCAGCGCATCGGCACCGTAGAGGGAGGAGATGGGGCCACGGATCACTTCGATACGCTCGATGGCCGCCATGGGGATGGCAGAGAGATCGAAATCATTGCCATAACCGGAGGTAAGAGCATCGCGGGAGCTGATACGCCGGCCATTGACCAGCAACAGGGTGTAATCCCCCTCCAGACCACGCAACTTGATCTCGCTGCGGCCGTAGCTGGTCGCAGGGCTGATATTGACCCCCGGCAACTGTTTCAGGGCACCGGTGAGATCATTGACATTGAGCTTGTCGAGCTCGGCCCGAGTCACCACAGAGACGCTGGCCGGGGCGGTCAGCTCGCTGTGCCGGGTTTTGGTCGCCGTCACCACCATGGTTTCATGAGCGGTAACAGGCGCAGTCCCTTGGGCCAGAACTGGCATGGTAAAAAGGGACAACACCAGCGGATGCACTGCAAATCGTCGGGATGATGTACGCATCATCAATACTCCACATAAAACAACCAAGGCCAACACCACCGACATCCCTGTCTGACCTCGCCAGACCCGGTGCAAAGTGATGGAGTTCATTGGCATGAACAGTCGTCCATGCCCCATCACCCCGAACATCAGTGCATTACGGCAGGCCCTGCTTTGTGCTTTGCCACTCGCAGCCATCAAAAACAAAAGCGCCGTACCGACTGACATCGGGACGGCGCAATACTAAATGCAAATCATTTTTATTTGCAAGCGTGAATCAGGTATTCTTTCGCATCCGCTTAATTATCCATCACATCGTGACGGGTCTGGTGATAGGCCTCTTCACTCTTACCCCGGCGCCAGTACGGCACGGCGTAGAGCGATTGGCGATCCACCTCGAGCACAGAGCGAAAATGGCGGCGCAGCGGCAGCACCAGCGCCTCCTCCCCACCCAACCAGAAGAAGCCACCATCGCGCACCAGCGGCAGAGCAATCACATGCTCCAGCAGGCCACTGGACTCGGGCTCACCGACAAACCAGTGACAGCGCACCCCGACCGGTAGCGTCAACGGTTGAGCATCGGCCTGATCCGGCACCAGAGTCGCAATTTCCCCTCTGGCATCTGCAGGCATCACCTCACACATCGCCATGATGGCGGGCAAGGCGGTGAGATCCCCCACCAGGCAGTAGTGATCGGCCGGTTGCAGCATGGGGTTGGGGCCACCCGGCCCGGAGAGGATCACCTTATCCCCCGGCTTGGCATGGGTAGCAAAGGCGCTGGCGGGCCCACCGTCACCGTGCAGCACGAAGTCGATATCAATTTCCTGCTCATCACGGCGAAACGCGCGGATGGTGTAGGTACGGATCACCGGCTTGTCAGCCGGGTCACTCCAGCGCGGGCCGCTCGGGGTCATTGCAGGCAGCACCGGCTCTACCTGATGGGGCTGGGCCAGCATCACCTTGATATGGGCCCCACCGCAGGTGAAGGGATAGTCAGCCAGTTCGCTGCCACCAAAGGTGATACGACGCAAATGGGGGGTGATCTGGGTAATGGCTTTGACAGTCAGCAGACGGGGACGATTGGGAGGCAGAGATGGGGACACAATGAGGCTCCTCGTTGAGTGTGTCGCCCATGCTACACGCAAATAGGAATTACTATCAAATAAGATTATTTCTCGTCTATCCGGCTCAAACATCACTAATCACTACCATCAGCCCCCGAACAGAGAAACGGGCTTATGCACGCTAGTCCCATGATTGGACGAAGAAAGCAGCCGGACAACAACACTGTCACGCAGGGTTCCATTTGCCTATTTCGACCATAGTTTTTCTAGGGAAGGTGCGAACAAGTCCCTGATATGAGATCATGTTTGTCATCTGGAGCCATGAAAAAGGCTATGTCCCAATTACGTGTTGCATGGGGCGCCCCAGCGCCTCATGCAAACATGCTTTGATATTTACGCCTTTTCCGTAACGCTCCAAC
>NZ_JBFODM010000009.1:0-15307 GCF_040908325.1 Aeromonas sp. R4-1 | reverse complement strand
TGATGGATAAATTTATCTACTACCTGAAGCAACACCGCTTATATTCCCGCACACTTGGAATTATTTGAGTCTCTAAAAATGAGGGGATCTCTGAGGGCCCGTGATGGAAAAGGCGGTGGTGCCTATGATGAGACCTCGGTCGAAGTGGTCGATACAGGTTCACAAACCTTCAAGATATTGCCAGCCCCTGACCAGCGTATTCTGGTTGGCAGCCCGACCACAGTGAACTGGCAAGTAGCTGGAACCGACGGTGGCCGCATCAACTGTCAGCGGGTCGATATCAGTTATAGCAACGATGAAGGCAAGAGTTGGCAGCCGCTGGTCAATGGCGTGAACAACAATGGCGCCCATGAGGTGACCATTCCGGCCAATACTGGCAGCGCTGTTCGCCTCAAGCTGGCCTGTAGCGACAATATCTTCTATGCCATTACGCCAAAACTGGCGACCAAGAGCAGTGATACACCGGCTCCCCAGCCGGAAAGCAATGGCGGCGGCGGTGGCGGCGGTTCGACCGGTCTGTTCGCTCTGCTGGGCCTTGGTATCGCTGCGCTGCTGCGTCGTCGTGAGATCATGAGCTACTAAACCAGATAACCCAAGGGTGAGATTACCCATCTTTGGTAAATTGATTAGCCAAGCGAAGAGGCGTTAGCCTCTTCGCTTTTTTTGTATAGTTTACAAGGTCGCTTTATCGAGCGCACAATGCCTGCGTCACTCTCTTGATGGTCGTGGAACCATTATTTATTTGAAGGAAAATCAAGATGATGGATGTTGCTGATCTGCGCCGTGAGTATACCCGTGGCGGGCTGCACCGGGCCGATCTGCCGGCCGAGCCGCTGGCGCTGTTCGAGAAGTGGTTGGCGCAGGCTTGTGAGGCCAAACTGACCGATCCTACCGCCATGGTGGTAGCGACGGTGGATGCCGATGGTCAGCCCTGGCAGCGCACCGTGCTGCTCAAGCACTACGACGCCCAGGGGATGGTGTTCTACACCAACATGGGCAGCCGCAAGGCGCAGCAGCTGGAAGGCAATCCCCGTATCAGCCTGCTCTTTCCCTGGCATACGCTCGACCGTCAGGTGCATGTGACCGGTCGGGTGGAGAAGATGAGCACTTTCGAGGTGATGAAGTATTTCCACAGCCGTCCCAAGGATAGCCAGATCGCAGCCTGGGTCTCCAAGCAGTCGACCCGCATATCGGCCCGCGGCGTGCTGGAGGCCAAGTTCCTCGAGCTCAAGCAGAAGTTTGCCAATGGCGAAGTGCCGCTGCCGAGCTTCTGGGGCGGATTCCGGGTGGTGATCGAGACGGTGGAGTTCTGGCAGGGGGGCGAGCACCGGCTGCACGACCGCTTCTACTACACCCGCGACGGGGATGGCTGGCATATCGAGCGTCTGGCTCCCTGAGCGCGCTATTCGAATCTGTTTTCACAAGGAGTGTGTATGCGTCTGTATGGTGATCTGCGTTCCGGCAACTGCTACAAGGTGTGGCTGCTGGCCCGCTGGCTGGATCTGCCCCTTGAGTGGGTAGAGGTGGATATTCAGGCGGGGGATACCCGTACCCCCGCATTTCTGGCCATGAACCCCAACGGCAAGATCCCGTTGCTGGAGATTGGCCAAGGCGACATGCTGGCGGAATCCAACGCCATCCTCTTCTATCTGGGGCAAGGCAGTGCCTTGTGGCCAACCGATCCGCGCCAGCAGGCCGAGGTGCTCAAATGGATGTTCTTTGAGCAGTACAGCCATGAGCCCTACATCGCGGTGGCCCGCTTTATCGTTCACTATCTCGGCCGTCCCGAGTCCCAGGAGGCGCGTCTCGACGGGCTGAAAGCCGGTGGCGAGAAGGCGCTGGCGGTAATGGAGCAGCAGCTGAAACAGAGCCCCTATCTGTGCGGTGATGCGCCTACCATCGCCGATATCGCCCTTTATGCCTACACCCACGTGGCAGAGGAGGGGATCTTCTCCCTGCAGGGGTGGCCCGCTATCCGTAGCTGGATCGCCCGTATCGAAGCCCATCCCCGTCACCTGACGCTGCCAGCGGCCTGTCAGGCCAGCTGATGGAACTGCTGATCGAGGCCAGTCTGTGGCAACCGCAGTGGGCTGCGCTGTTGCTGCACTGGCAGCAGCAAGGTCATCGCTGGCAGCTGCTGCTGGGCAAAGAGGCGGCGGCCGCCCTCGATCAAACCGATGCACCCTGGGCGAGCAGCCCTCCAGACGGGGTGCTCTGCCCGGGAGCCCTGCTGGCTGCCTGGCTCGATGGGGATCTGCTGGCGGATTTTCATGTTGATCCCAGCCGCCAAGTCCTGATCAGCGCCTCCACCTCGCTGCTGACCCTCGCCAGGGAGCAGGGACTGCTCACCCTTGGCCCTGTGGGGGCCGATCTGCCGCTCACCCCCGAGGCCGATTTGGGCGCCGTGCTCAATCGCCTGCTGGCGCGCCGCGTGACGGTGCCGACCCTGGCTGAGGGGCATTCGCTATCAGGTGTCGTATTGCGACAACTGCAGGCCGACGATGAGCGCGAGATAGTGCGCTACTGCAGCGACGAGGCGCTGGCGCGCTACACCCTTAATATTCCTCACCCCTATCCGCCGGAGGGGGCCCGCGACTGGCTGGCGCTCAGCTGGCGCAAGGCGGCGCTTGGCCTTGGCTGGAGCTGGGCCATCACCTTGCTAGAGGAACAAGGTGCGGCGTTGCTAGGGGTGATCTCCCTGCACTGGAATGGCGAACTCGCCTGGTGGGTGGGCGTGCCCTGGCAAAATCGCGGTCTGGCGACCCGGGCCGCCAGCTTGGTCAAGGGGTTCGCCTTTGACCAACTGCAACTGCCTGCGCTGACGGCTCGCCATATGCCAGACAATTTAGCCTCCGGCCGGGTGATGGCAAAACTGGGGATGCACTATCGCGGGCGGCGCCATATCAGTGGTCGCCAGCCGTGCGAGGTGAGCTACTGGCGGCTGGATCGCCCCCTCTCCTTGCCAGCCCCTTTACTTGATGAGATTGATCATTGGCTGGCGGATGAGCGGATCGCCGTAGTGATCCTGTGTGATCCCGCAACGACCAATCGGCAGAGTACCAACGGCAAGCTGGCTATCTCGTTCTTTGTGGATGAGAGGGGCGCGGGGGAGAAGCCCTGTTTTCTGCGCTGCCCGCCGCATCTTGAGAGGTTGCTGGCGCTGCACTGTTATCCCGTCGATCTGCTGGAGCAGGCCGAACCGGAGCAGTTGTCCCATCTTGGCGGCGTCTTGCTGAAAGACAGGGATGAACAGGGGCTGGCGTGGCTGCTGCAACTGGCCGCGCTGCAGCGGCAGGGGCCAGCGCTGCTCAGCCGCGAGGAGCGCGCATCACGGCTCCACTGGTTCAACCAATTGATGGCGCAGGCGCTGGGCGATCAGAGTGACTCTTCGCAGATACGCTATCAGCAGTTACGGCTGCTGGTGGAGCTGCCGGAGCTGGTCGATGAGCTGGATGGCTGTTGGCATCAAACGCCCGAACTGACCTTTGATCGGTTGGCGCGGGAGGCTCCTGCCCTCTGGTTTGCCTACCGTGAGGCGATGAACAGGGTCACCCCGGCTACGCTAACCGCCTTGCAGCAGCAGTTTGCCGCTCGTTTTCCTGAGTGCACCCTCCCATTTTTGGACAAAGGTACTCAGAATGACCAGCCGTTGTGTGGAATAATGCCCGCTCTGCTGTACGAGGAGTAATACCTGATGTTGAGAACCGAGCGCCCCGGTGACATGCTGCCGGTCTATGAGCTGCTGAGTGCCGCCTTCGGTCGTTCCGATGAGGCCGAACTGGTCAACCGCCTGCGCGAATGTGGTGCTGCCGTAGTGACCATGGTCGAAGAGGAAGAGTACGAGTTCATGGGGCACCTGATGCTAAGCCCGATCACCATTAACGGCATGGAAGGGCCCTGGCTTGGTCTGGCGCCGGTTGCGGTTCATCCCGACTGGCAAGGCCAGGGGATTGGCTCTGATCTCATCCGTGAAGGGCTTGATACGGCGCTCGAGATGGACTGGAAAGGGGTGGTAGTACTCGGGGATCCGGCCTATTACAGCCGTTTCGGTTTCCGCCCGGCTAGAGAGTTTGGCCTCCACTGCATCTATGAGGTGCCTGCCGACTGCTTTATGGCGATGGAGCTACAGGAGCGCGGTTTTGCGGGTGTGCAGGGTGAGGTGCTCTATCACCCCCTGTTTGATGAACTCCCCGACGAGCTGCCGGATGCGCAGGCAGAAGAGTCCCATTCATAGCGAGACGTCGCAGCGACAAGCTATAACGAAAAAGCCCTCATCGAGGGCTTTTTCATCTTGTATTGGTCCCGGCCGGGCTTATTCGAGCAAATTGGCTCAGGTAATGATATCGAGCTGGGTGCCCTTGCGATTATCTTCGCCCACCATGTCACCCATCTGCTGGGCGAGCGGGCTCTGCTGGAATTGCATGTAGTCGCTCAGATTCTGCTGGCGCTGGTAGCGATTCGCTGCCTGATACATATCAGCCGTGCTTGGGCCCGACTTGCTGTCGCTCTCCTGACCGCTGGCTTCCAGGTAGCGCTCCACCACGGCTTTATCTTGCTGGTTAGCCGTATAAGAGACAGCCAGGGTTCTGCGAGCCGTTGCTTTCTCTTCGCTCTGTGCCTGTAATTCATCCTTCTTGATCAGCGCTTCGTTACGGGCCTGATTGACCTGTTCGGGCGTGACAGCCGGAGAGGAGGGATATTTGCCGTAATCGGGCAGCGGCATGGGCCGGGAGGTGATTTGCATGGTGGCGCTTCTCTTGTGAACAGGGACGGACGCATGATACTCATCCATGTTAGCTCAATAAATCACCACTTGTCGGTTCATCAAGAGTAGGTTCAGCTTCGCGCATCGATTGTTAATTGAACCGCATCTGAGTGACAAAAAGGCGCCATAAGGCGCCTTTTTATCCTTCAGTTACCGCCGGATCAGTTGAAGAACCAGTAACCGCGGTTGACCAGACGGGTCAGCAGTTGCAGGAAACCTGCCTGATCGGCCAGCTCCACCATATCGGCCTGAGTGATGATGTCCTTGTCGCACAGGAGCGAAATGGCTGCCGCGTCTTCGCTCTGCAGCGTCCAGGCTTCGCCGTCGATGAAGCACTGCTGGCTCTCGCCGCTAAACCAGACGGTGCGCAGACCCGGCACCTTGATGGCGGGCTCGCCCTGGGTCAGCAGGTCGGCTACCTCCTCGGCGCTGTAGTCCGGCTCGACCGGATTGACATCCAGATCGTGCTTGGCCTCGGAGATCATGGTGCCGAACCACTCCTTGAACAGGGTCTCGTCATCGAGGGCCTGTTGCATCAGCTCGCGCAGACGGTGCAGCTCGTGGGGCTGGATCTCGCCGTGACGGGCACAGGGCTTGAGATCGGCATCGCCGTAACGCTCGGTACGCACCTCGTTGTCGATCAGATGATCGGCAAAGGAGGAGATAAGCGCCTTGGCATCCGGCGCGCGGAAGCCCACCGAGAAGTTCATGGAGGGCTCGATGGCGTAGCCTTCGTGGGGGAATCCGGGTGGAATGTAGAGGATGTCGCCCGGCTCCATGATGACGTCGATGATCGCCTCGAACGGCTCGCAGTGGAGCAGGGCGGCGTGGGCGGCGAACTCGTTGAGCGGCTTGGCATCGCCGACTCGCCAGTGGCGTTTGCCCAGACCCTGGGTGATAAACACATCGTAGTTGTCGATGTGGGGGCCGACACCCGCATGGGGGGTGGAGAAGCTCACCATCACATCGTCAAAGCGCCAGCCCGGGATGAACTGGAACGGCACCGCCAGCTCGTTCACCTCGGGAGCCCAGTGGTTGCAAGCCTGTACCAGAATGGTCCAGTTCTCTTCGCCCAGATGGTCGTAGGATTCGAAGGGGCCGTGGGCAGCATCCCACTTGCCGTCGAAACGGGTGACGAGGCGGGACTCTACCACCTCTTCCATGGCCAGACCCGCCAGCTCGTCCGGGCTGATGGGATCCTGAAAGTCCTTGAAGCCACCCTTGATAAGGAGCGGGCGCTTCTGCCAGTAGTGCTCGAGGAAGTGAGCGATATCCAGATTGAGTTCGTACATGCTGTTTCTCGTGTCTCGCAAAGAGGTTTTGCCCAAAGCAGGCTTGGGAAAAGCCACTCGGGATCCCGCCGTGGCAGGGAAAATAACAGGGGCCCTGTGGCGTATCGTGCACAGGGCCCCTTCGTCACTGCAGGTTGGCTTACTTCAGCAGATCAACCAGACGCTGGGCGTCACCGATGTAGTTGGCCGGGGTCAGCTTCTTCAGCTCAACCTTGACCGCTTCCGGCAGCTCCAGGGTGTCGATAAAGGTACGCATCCCTTCGGCATCGACGCGGCGACCACGGGTCAGCTCCTTGAGCTTCTCGTAAGGCTTCTCGATACCGTAGCGGCGCATCACGGTCTGGATCGGCTCGGCCAACACTTCCCAGTTGGCATCCAGATCGGCGGCCATGGCGGCGTCGTTGGCTTCCAGCTTGGAGATACCCTTCAGGGTCGCCTGATAGGCAATCAGGGAGTAACCCACCGCCACACCCAGGTTGCGCAGTACGGTAGAGTCGGTCAGATCACGCTGCCAGCGGGAGATGGGCAGCTTGCTCGCCAGATGCTGGAACACGGCGTTGGCCAGACCCAGATTGCCTTCGGAGTTCTCGAAGTCGATGGGGTTTACCTTGTGCGGCATGGTGGAGGAGCCGATCTCGCCCGCGATGGTGCGCTGCTTGAAGTGACCCAGGGAGATGTAACCCCACACATCGCGGTCGAAGTCGATCAGGATGGTGTTGAAGCGGGCCATGGCGTCGAACAGCTCGGCGATATAGTCGTGTGGCTCGATCTGGGTGGTGTAGGGGTTCCAGGTCAGGCCCAGGGAGGTAACGAACTCCTCGGAGAACTGGTGCCAATCCACTTCCGGATAGGCGCTGATGTGGGCGTTGTAGTTGCCGACTGCGCCGTTTATCTTGCCGAGGATCTCCACCGCCATGATCTGCTTGAACTGGCGCTCCAGACGGTAGGCGACGTTGGCCATCTCCTTGCCCATGGTGCTCGGGGTCGCCGGCTGGCCGTGGGTACGGGAGAGCAGCGGCATGTCACGGTACTCGTGGGCCAGACGCTTGAGCTCGCTGATCAGCTTTTCGCAATAAGGCTTGATGACCTCTTCGCGGGCGGTTTTCAGCATCAGACCGTGGGAGTTGTTGTTGATGTCTTCCGAGGTGCAGGCGAAGTGGATGAACTCGCTGACAGCCGCCAGCTCCGGGTTCACTTCGACTTTCTCTTTGAGGAAGTACTCCACCGCTTTCACATCATGGTTGGTGGTGCGCTCGATCTGTTTGATGCGGGCGGCGTCACTCTCGTTGAAGTTGCTGACGATGCCGTCGAGCAGGGCGTTGGCAGCAGCGCTCAGGGCAGGGACTTCCGGGATCCCGGCGTGGCTGGCCAGTTTTTGCAACCAGCGCACCTCGACTTCGACGCGAAAACGCAGCAGGCCGAATTCGGAGAAGATAGGGCGCAGGGCATCGGCCTTGTCGCCATAACGACCGTCAATCGGGGAAACAGCAGTCAGCGCGGACAGCTCCATGGGGTGAACTCCTGATGATTTGTGTGGGGGATCCGTATCCACTCGCGCGTGGGGCTGAGTTGTCATCAAGGCTGATGTGCGGCTGTTCACCCTGATGTCGACCTCGCTTGCCCGCGCGCGAGCCGATGATTAGTAACGTTTGGCCAGCTCCACCATCTTCTTGCGAGCGAAGATGATCTGGGTGCGGCTGCCACCGAGCTGACGCCACAGCACGCAGGCACGAATGCCCGCCAGCAGCAGGGCGCGCACCTTGTGCTGCACCAGCGGTTGCTGCAGGAACAGCGGGGTACCCGCCACCTGGATGCGTGGCCCGATGGGGCTGATTAGATCGCTGTAGATGCTCGCCATGTTGGCCAAAATCTGCTCGTCGAGCAGATCGAAGTGCTGTTGCTGGCGGCCAATCTGGCTGATCCGCTCACCCAGCATATTGAGAATGTCCTTGCGCTTGGCCAGCTTGCGCTCCAGTGCAATCAGGCTCACCACGTAGCGGGTCAGCTCGGCATTCTTCTGGCTGCCGTCGGCACCCAGCTGTTCGACCAGCGCACGGTAGCCGTCGCGAATGGCCAGATGGGTGTTGTTGAACACCTCGAGCGGCTGGCTCGGGTTGGTCACCAGAATGCTGGAGAGGCTCTCGCGCAGGGCAGCCTCGTCACAGCTGCCGTCTCGGGCCACCTTCTGCACCAGATACGCGGCCTGGCAGATGCCGGCAAAGGCCATGGTTCTGTCTTGGAATTTATCGCTCACGTCTGCTGCCTTCTGTTAAGGATTCAAACCGGATGGCTGAAACGCTGTTCGATGATGCCGCCGCCCAGACACACTTCCCCGTCGTAGAAGACGGCGGACTGGCCCGGGGTTACCGCAGCCTGTTTCTCGTCGAAGATGACCCGGATGGTCTCGTCGTCGATGGGCTGGATCAGGCAGGGGATATCCTGCTGACGGTAGCGGGTCTTGACGGTGCAGCGACGCGGCTCGCGAATGGGGGTGCGATCCACCCAGTGCAACTGGCTGGCAATCAGGCCATCGGAGTAGAGGCGGGGATGTTCGCCCTGCGCCACCACCAGCACGTTGCGCTCGACCTCTTTGTCGACCACATACCAGGCCTCTTCGGTGGCATCTTTGCGACCACCGATACCGAGCCCCTTGCGCTGGCCCAGGGTGTGATACATCAGACCCTGATGCTCGCCGATCACCTTGCCATCCACGGTCTCGATCTTACCGGGCTGGGCGGGCAGGAACTTGGCCAGGAAGTCCTTGAACTTGCGCTCGCCGATAAAGCAGATGCCGGTGGAGTCTTTCTTCTTGGCGGTGATGAGATCCAGCTGCTCGGCGATGCGGCGCACCTCCGGCTTCTCCAGATCGCCAACCGGGAACAGGCTCTGACCCACTTGCTTCTCGCTCAGGGTATAGAGGAAGTAGCTCTGATCCTTGTTGGTATCGAGACCGCGCAGCAGGCGCGGGCGGCCGGTGCTGTCGTCACGGCGCACATAGTGGCCGGTGGCGATATAAGTGGCACCCAGCTCTTCGGCGGCAAATTCGAGGAACGCCTTGAACTTGATCTCCTTGTTGCACAGGATATCGGGGTTCGGCGTGCGGCCCGCCTTGTACTCTTCGAGGAAGTGCTCGAACACATTGTCCCAGTACTCGGCCGCGAAGTTGATGGTGTGGAGTTTCATCCCCAGCTTGTCGCAGACGGCCTTGGCATCAGCCAAATCCTGGGCGGCAGAGCAGTACTCGTCCGTGTCGTCTTCTTCCCAGTTCTTCATGAACAAGCCTTCGACCTGATAGCCCTGCTGCTGGAGCAGGTAGGCCGAGACGGAAGAATCCACGCCGCCGGACATGCCGACGATCACCTTGATTTGGCTGTTGTCTGTCATTAGTCGAAGTTACCAGTTCGTTTAAACGGGGCGTATTCTACCAGAGTTTTGCGCCCCCGGTCACATATCCATGCCGCAGTTCCCATCAGGAGCCTGATAGCAGGAAATCGTTTTTCTGTTGTTGGCCTTTGTCACCGAAAAAGAGTGTCAAATGGCCTCAGATAAAGGCCTTGAGGGCCGAGAGTGGCAGCCGTGTCCCCGCCAGATAATCCTGAATACACTGCCACACCAAGGGGCTTCTCAGAGCCGGTTTGCATTCCGCTATTTCTTCCAGAGTGAGCCAGTGGCAAGCCAGCACATCGCCGTCAGGATCCTCTGGATGGTGCTGACCCGGCGCTTTTTCAAGGTCGAAGATGATGGCGGTGCGCACATAGGTGGCCTCGCTGTCGGCCGGTTTGAACAGATAGGTACCAAGCCAGGCGGTCGGCGTGGCGGTCAGCCCCGTCTCCTCTTTCAGCTCACGACAGGCCGCGTCAATCAGGTTTTCCCCCGGCTCCACATGGCCGGCGGGTTGGTTGAAACGGCGCTGGCCTTTTATCTCCTCTTCCACCACCAGAAAGCGCCCCTGCCACTGCACCAGGGCGGCGACCGTCAGGCGCGCCTCCATGCGGGCGTGGCTGGTGGCCGATTGCTCTGCCTGATTGCTCATCATGACTCCTTGTCGTTGCTATCGGGATTGCCCGCTCGGGCCGGTCGGCGTGCCGTTCCTCGCCCGCTGCTGCGGGGTTTGCCACTGGTCGGGTTTGAAGTTGAACGCTCGGTTGGGTGAGTGCTGCGGGGGCGCTCGTCCCGTCTCGGCTGGCTGGGCCGCCGTGGTGCCGCCCCTGCCGGTTTGGCGGTATGAGCGCCTGAACGGGATGAGGAGGGACGCGGGCGGTTGTTGGAGAGCGGCGTCAGCTCGGGGGCGGGTAGGCTGCGGCTCTCGCCGGGTGCCAGACCATCTAGCGTCCAGTCGCCGATGGCGTAGCGAATAAGGCGCAGGGTGGGGTGGCCGATATGGGCGGTCATCCGCCGCACCTGCCGGTTGCGCCCCTCGATAATCTTGATCTCCAGCCAGCAGGTGGGGATCTCCTTGCGCTCGCGAATGGGCGGATTGCGCGGCCACACCGCAGGTTCATCCATAATGCGGGCCCCGGCAGGCAGGGTCATGCCGTCATTGAGCTCCACCCCGGCGCGCAGAGCGGCCAGTTTCTCCTCGCTCGGGATCCCTTCCACCTGCACCCAGTAGGTCTTGGGGGTCTTCTCCCCCGGCTGGGTGAGGCGCGCCTGCAGCTTGCCATCGTTGGTGAGCAGTAGCAGCCCCTCGCTGTCGCGATCGAGCCGCCCTGCGGCATAGATGCCGGGCTCTTTGATGTAATCCTTGAGAGTCTCGCGGCCCGCCTCGTCGGTGAACTGGCAGAGCACCATGTAGGGCTTGTTCAGCAGGAGCAATTTGCGATCCGCCGGGGCCAGCTCCGGTTTGCGGGGGGATGCATGGCGGGGTGCGGCTGGTTTGGCCGCCGTGCGCGGGGCGTTATCGCGCGGCGCGCGGCTGACAGAGAGACGGGAGCGGGGAGATTTCATCGGATACACACTTCAGACTGACGATGGCAGCGAGTGTACCACAGGGTGCTGAGGGCTGGATGAATGGCTGGGGTTTCAACAAGCAGTGCCCTGAGCCAATTCGCCTAGCTCAGCAGGCTCTCGATGACGATAGCCTGACGGGCGGGGGCCGAGCCCGCCAACAGCAGGGCGTGGCTGACCACATCGTCGATCATCGCCTGCGCCAGTCGAGTGAGGGGGCGCAGGGTCTCCCGTCCGCTACCAACCGGCACCGCCAGCAGAATAATGGTCTGCACCGGCCCGATTTGAGAGCCCCACTCAATGGGCTCCTTGCAATTGAGCAGGGTCAGCGTTGGCTGGCTGATCCCTTCGCTCAATACATGGGGCATGGCAAGGCCGGGGCGGATGATGGTGGCCGAGACCTGCTCGCGCCGCTCTACCGCGGCGGTCAGTGTGGCGCGGTCGGTGATCAGCTCGGTGGGCAGCAGATCGATCAGATGCTCGAGCGCTTCGGCTTTGGTCAGCGGTTCGGGGCTGTGGGCCAGCTGGCGCAGGGCAAAATGGTAGTCGGGCAGCGCGTTGGCCAGTCGCAACTCCGCCAGCGCGGCGGTGCGCGGGCGCACCAGCGGTTGACCCAGCTCCCCGCACCAGCAGGTAAAGGCCATGTGGGCGAGCTCGGCATCGCCCCCTTCGATCTGCAACTGGCAGAGATCGCCGGGTTGGGTGGCGAGGGTCAACAGGGAGAGCTGGTTGCTGGCGGCAACGGTCTGGCGCCGGGTGAGGTTGGCACAGCGGATGGTGGATTTGAACATCCCCGCCAGCCGGTTTAACTGCTTGGCCTGGGTGATGCTCAACCCCTGCTGGCAGTAGAAGGTGATCTCGCGGGTCAGCATCAGGCCGGGATCGGCAGGGCCTTGAGTACGGCGTTGGCATCCAGCAGCACGGTTTCCAGTCTCACCTGATGGATGGTGCAGCCGAGGAAGCGCTCTTTCTGCTCAATCTCAATATCGGAGGCAATCAGCACCAGGTCGGCGCTGGCAATATCGCGGGCGGTCAGCATGTTCTCCATGCCCATGGCGCCCTGTGTCTCGACCTTGATCTTGAGTCCCAGCCCAGTGGCGGCTTTTTGCAGGGCATCGGCAGCCATATAGGTATGGGCAATACCGGTCGGGCAAGCGGTGACGGCGACGATCTTCATCTGCTCTCTGTGATGCTGACAAGGGGGAGCAACAAGATAGCGCCAGCGGGGGGCTTTTACCAAAAGTCCATATGAAAAGTGGGATCTTGATGGGGATATGCCCGTCCCTTGAACGGCAGTACAGGCTGATATGGGCCAGCCGGGAGTGGGATTTTCCCAAACAACAAGGGCCACCCCTGTGGGTGGCCCTGAACAATCTGCGTCTGTTGTTATGGCTATCAGGCGGTCTGGGCGGCCAGCTCGGCGGCTTTCAGTTCGCGCTTGATGCGGCGGATCTTGCGCTCCTCGGCGACCGCGACACAACCCATCAGTACCAGGCAGGCGGCGGCTGCGATATCCAGCGCCGCGAAGGTGCCGGTCCAACCGGTCAGACCGAAGATGGGGGTGCCATCGGCGATCATGCCCAGACCCAGTTTGGCGAAGCTGTCACCGATGAGGTAGGCAAAGGTGCCCTTGACGCCATCAGCCACGCTGATGCCCTGCTTGGGGACGAAGCCCACGGCGGCGACGCCGATCAGCAGTTGCGGACCAAACACCAAGAAGCCCAGGGTGAACAGGGAGCCCAGGAACATAAACTGGGTAGTCGCATGCTGGTAGAGACCCAGGGTGGCGATGATCAGTGCCAGCGCCACGCAGGCAACCAGACCACGACGGCCATTGGCCAGATCGGAGAGGTAACCCCACATCAGGGTGCCGACCAGTGCGCCCACTTCGAAGAAGGTAAAGCCCTGAATAGCCACGTCTTTGGAGAAGCCCAGCTCCTGGTGGGCATAGACGGTGGACCACTGGTCGATACCGATACGCACCACGTAGAGGAAGATGTTGGCAAAGCAGAGCAGCCAGATCACCTTGTTGAGCAACACGTACTTCACGAAGATCTGCCACTTGGTCAGCTGCTGCTCTTCGGTCGCGATATCCTCTTCGCTCGCCACTTCGTCAAACAGCTCTTCCACCTTGCCCAGGCCATAGGCTTCCGGTGAATCGCTACCAAAGCGCAGGCCGATAAAGCCGACGATCAGCGCGATGATGGAGGGGAAGATAAACATGCCGAGCACGTTGCCATCAAACAGGTAGTTGGCACCGAACAACGCCACACCGGCTGCACCGGCACCGCCCACGTTGTGGGAGAGGTTCCACATACCCAGATAGGTGCCGCGCTTGTTGCGAGGGGTCCACTTGGTGATGGTGGAGTAGCTGCACGAACCGCCACAGCTCTGGAAGAAACCGCTCAGGGCATAGAAGAAGATCATGAAGTAGAGGCTAAAACCTGTGCCGCCCATGCTGGCACTGAAGCCCAGCATGCAGAGCGCGGAGAGGATCAGCATCAGCGGCAGGAACTGCTTGGTGTTCTTGCCATCGGCGTAGTAGGAGACGATGGTCTTGCCCACCCCGTAGGTGATGGAGAAGCCAAGGCCGATCATGCCAAGCTCGGTCATGGAGAGACCGTACTCCTGGATCATGTCATTTTGCGCAATGTTGAAGTTCTTGCGGATCAGATACATGGTCAAATAGCCAATAAATACAACCAGATAAGATTGCATAAACGGCTTGAACCAGAGCTTGCGCCGGGCTTCGACCGGCAGGTCGAGGGTGGGGACCCGGACCTGTTGGAGCAATTTCAACATCTTCGTTCATCCTCTGCGAGATAGACGGTATTTCCGCCGCGCCCCTCATTTGTAGATAGGTTGTTCGAGGTCACGCCACGGAAGGGGGAACGGAACGTCGGGGCTGTCAGCCGTTGCTGCGCTCGACGCTCCATCCATATAAACCCGGGCCCGGCACGGGATGACGGGGCACATTGCCCGTCGCGGTGCGGGTCACGACATCAGGTGGGGTGACTCTAATAAGAGGGGCAAAAAATGGCTTGAGAGCCATCCCTAGTGGGGCTAGGAAATTTTCCTAGTTTTTGCGCTTTCGCGGACAAAGCGTGAGAAACATCACACCGCTGACGCCAGATTGCTGCCATTTCAGCCAGTTTGGCGCTCTGTGTGAGTGCTGGGCTGGGCTGGGCTGGGCTGGGCTGGGCTGGGAAGGGTGCCAGGGAAAGGCAAGGGGAGAGGTGAAGGGAGAGTGCTTATCGACCACTATTTCTCGGGGGGCGATTTTGGGAAATACGGCTCGTCAGCCATCCCAAAAAACAAGAGGCCACCCCGTGGGGTGACCTCTTTTTATGCTCTACGAGACGACATGGCGATGGAGGCCTCAGGCCGCCTTGGCCAGAGTTACCTCATCACTCTTTTTGACCCGCAGTTTTTTCAGGGCAACCGCCACCACGCCGGTGACGATGGCACCGCAGATCATGCAGAGCAGGGCCAGCAGCGGCTTGTTGACCGCACCCAGCAGGGCCACGATGGGGCCACCGTGGGCGACGCTGTTGGTGATGCCAAACAGGAAGGCCATCACCGCTGCGGTCATGCTGCCCAGAATGTTGGCCGGGATCACGGCCAGCGGGTCACGGGCGGCGAACGGAATCGCCCCTTCGGAGATCCCCACCAGACCCATGGCACCGGCGGCTTTGCCCGCTTCGATTTCAGAAGCATCGAAGATACCCAGCTTGCGACCGAGCACGGTCGCCAGCGACATGCCAAGGGGCGCAGCCGGGATGGCGCAGGCCATGGCACCCATAAACTGGGTCTGACCGGAGGCGATCATGCCGACGGAGAAGAGGAAGGCCACCTTGTTGACCGGGCCACCCATATCAAAGCCGGCCATACCCCCCAGCACTATACCCAGCAGCACCAGACTGCCACCGCTCATGGAGAGCAGCATGGCGTTGAGGCCAGTCATCATGTCGGCAATCGGGGCGCCGATGATGAAGATAAATACCGCAGCGATAAACAGGGAACCGACGATGGGGGCGATCAGGATCGGCACCAGCGGTTGCACCATCTTGTGGTACTGGCGGGTGGCAATCCAGCGCACCAGATAGCCGACCAGCAGGCCCGCAATGATGGCACCGATAAAGCCGGTACCTGCGTCAGCGCCGTAGAAACTGCCGTTATTGGCGATCCAGCCACCGATAAAGCCCGGTGCTAGGGAAGGTGCGAACAAGTCCCTGATATGAGATCATGTTTGTCATCTGGAGCCATGAAAAAGGGTTCATCATGAGTCATCAGCTCACCTTCG
>NZ_JBFODM010000089.1:0-19093 GCF_040908325.1 Aeromonas sp. R4-1 | reverse complement strand
CTGAGCCATGATCAAACTCTTCAATTTAAGTTTGGTTGCTTCGAAAAGCGGCTCAATGAATTGCTGAAATAAACTGTTCGACTTCTTATTGCTAAGAAATCGNCTTGGTCACTTCACCAGACATTGAAAATCAAAAATTGTTTTTGATGTTCGATGCTGTGAGTGCCCACACAGATTGCTTGATTCAAATTGTTAAAGAGCGTCACGCTTGTCGCGTTGAGGAGGCGCATATTACGCCTCTCACTTCGAAAGTCAAGCGATTGCTTTCGCTTTTCTTTCGGCGCCGCCTTCACAAGGAAGCTGGCTCATCAGTTCGGCGTGTTCCGCCGTGCTGGTAGGGGCGCATTATAGGGAGCGGCGCTGGGATGACAAGGACTTTTTCAGCAAAAAAGTTCGCTCGCTCAGATATCAAGCAACCACCTCTTTTTTTGCTCAAAATGGCATCAATTCTGACTATTGCCGGATTTAAATTGAACATTTGAAAAGCCAATTTATAATTGCCATCTCAAATGTTCAATTGGAATGCCCTCATGCATCAAATCCTCGATAGCCATAAGGAAGAGCAAATCGTCCCGCTGTTCCGCTTGGGGTTCCGACCCTTCTTCTTGTTCGGGGCTCTGTTTGCGGCCGTCGCCATGTTGTTCTGGTTGGGGCAGCTCAACGGTTGGCTAACCTTGCCAGGGATTGCCAACCCGACCTGGTGGCATGGTCATGAGATGCTGTTTGGTTTCGGGGCTGCCATCGTCGCGGGCTTTCTGCTCACCGCGGTGCAGAACTGGACGGCCCATCCCGGTATTCGGAGCTGGCCATTGGCAATGGTGGTGGGGTTGTGGATGTTGCCAAGGACCTTGTTACCCTGGCTGGGTGAAGAGAATACGCTCCTGATGGCGGCAGACCTGCTCTGGTTGCCGCTTTGCACCTGGTTCCTTGCCAAGCCTATCTTGATAACCCGGCAATGGCGCAACCTCTTCTTCGTGCCCCTGTTGCTGATACTGACCTTGCTCAATGGTGCCAGCTGGTTATGGCAGGCCGATTGGACCACCGTTGAGCACCTATTGATTACCACTGTGCTGTTGTTTACCACCCTGATCGCCGTGATGGGGGGAAGGGTGATTCCGTTCTTCACCGCCCGGGCAACCGGTCAGGAGAAAGCTGCACCTCTACTCTGGCTGGAACGGACTGCGCTCGCGGCACTGTGGCTTATCTTGCTCTGCTGGTTGCTGCTCCCCACTCAATGGGTCACCAGCATATATATAGTGCCTCTCTATATAGTGGCGGCGAGTTTGCATCTGTGGCGACAACTGCGTTGGCATCTGCCATCGACCGTTGCGCATCCCCTGCTGTGGTCACTCCATCTCGCCTATCTGTTTATCCCTCTTGGCCTGCTCGCCCTTGCGGCACATAGCGCGGGTCTGCCCATCACGTTGTCGATGGCCAGTCACCTGCTCAGCGCAGGCTGTATGGGCACCATGATCCTGGGCATGATTGCGCGAGTCTCCCTCGGCCATAGCGGTCGGGCCTTGCTGATAGGACGCAGGATCACTGGCGCATTCGCCCTGGTCATCGCTGCCGCTACAATGCGGGTGGCGATTCCGCTGTTCTGGCCTGCTTATACCCTGCATGGCTGGAACCTCAGCGCGCTTGCCTGGATCGCTGCTTATGGTCTGTTTGTCTGGGTCTATACCCCGATACTGATCCGCCCCAGAGCAGATGGTCGACCGGGTTGATGACTGCGGAACATGTTCAGGGTGTTGCCACCGGATAGTGGATGAGGTTGTGGAAAATCGCCGGGGCTATGCCCAGATTGCGATAACCGTGGGGACGGTCGGCAGCAAAACGCACAGCCTCCCCTTGCACCAATGAACGCCACTCCCCTTCCACCAGCACCTCCATCATGCCACTTATGACGATGACATGTTCGGTCACTCCCGGCTCATGGGGCTCGGATTCACGCTGGTAACCCGGCAACAGGGTCAGCTCAAGCAATTCGAAGCCAAACCGGTTTTCATAAGGGAAGAGGGGGGCCACTTGCATGCCCTCTCCCGCTGGCTGCTGGCGAATGGCATCGGCGGTGCGATAGAGCACCTCTGCCTGCGCGGCGGGTGTGGGCTCAATGAAACTGGAAAATGAGACTCGAAAACCGGTGGCTATCTTCCACAGCGTCGCCACTGTCGGGCTGGACTCTCCCCGCTCAATCTGCCCCAGCATCGCCTTGCTGACACCCGTTTCGCGCGCGGCGGCATCCAGGCTCCAGCCGCGCTCGCTGCGCAGCCCCTTCAGTCGAGCAGCCAGATGCTGACTCATCTCTTGCATAACTGCCTCTTTATTACTCTTGTACGCTATAGCGCACAGCGATATAGTCAAAACAGTATTGTACGTAATAACGCACAGCGCGTCACAACGCCAAGAGGAAGAGTCATGCCCTTCGCCCTCCCCCATCTGGTCGCAGGCTTTATCGCCGTGATGGTCGGCTACACCAGCTCCGTCATCCTGATCATCCAGGCCGCCACGGCAGCGGGTGCTGATACTGCCCAAGTTGCCTCCTGGCTCTGGACGCTGGGGATCGGCATGGGGGTGAGCTGCATCGGCCTCTCTCTTTATTACCGCATGCCCGTACTGACCGCCTGGTCCACACCGGGCGCGGCACTGCTGATCGCCACGCTGGGCAACTTCACTCTGGCGGAAGCGATCGGCGCCTTTGTGATCTCCTCCCTGCTGATCACTCTGTGTGGCATCAGCGGCTGGTTCGACCGCTTGATGAAACATATCCCGGCTCCGCTGGCCGCCGCCATGCTGGCTGGCGTACTGCTCAGATTCGGGCTGGATCTGTTCAAGGTCGCCCCGCAAGATCCCTTGCTGCTTGGCACCCTGCTGCTGGCCTTCCTGCTGGGGCGTCATCTCTGGCCCCGCTATACCATGGTGCTGGTACTGGGAGTGGGGATGCTGATCTGCAGCGTGCGGGGGGGATTGCAACTGGGCACCCTTCACTGGCAACTCGCCAGCCCGGTCTGGACATGGCCAGCCTTCTCCCTTGATGCTCTGTTTGGTATCGCGCTGCCGCTGTTCATTGTCACCATGACATCGCAAAACATGGCGGGAATTGCCATCTTGCGGGCCCACGGTTATCAGCCTTCCACCTCCTCGCTGATCAGCTGGACTGGCCTGACTGGCCTGCTGCTCGCCCCTTTTGGCGGCTATGCCTTCAATCTGGCCGCCATCACTGCCGCCATCTGCATGGGCAAAGAGGTCGACCCGGATACCAAGCGCCGCTGGCCAGCTGCGGTATGGGCGGGTTGCTTTTATCTCCTGACCGGCTGCTTCGGCGCAACCGTCGCGGCCCTGTTTAGCGCCTTTCCGGCAGCCCTTGTCACTTGCGTCGCTGGTTTGGCCCTGTTAGGCACCATCGGCAGCAGCCTGCACTCGGCCTTGCAAGAGGATGAAGCGCGAGAAGCTGCGCTGCTCACCTTTATCATTACCGCGTCCGGGATCAGCCTGCTCGACATCGCGGCAGCCTGCTGGGGTCTGCTGATTGGTCTGGCTATCTATCAGTTCCAATCATATCGACAAAGGAATCAATTGAACCTCAAACCGTGAACCTCTGCACACTATCCAGATAAAATGATTCACAAGTGAAACTAATTTCCTTCAAGTGGTGCCAGGGCACCAATCTTCCCGGACATGGTGCCCAGTCAGGTTCCATGCAACGGAGAATAAAAATGAAAAATCAGGCTGTCTTGTTACTACTGGCCATACTGGGTACTACGAGCGTCCAGGCTGCCGATACGGATCGAGAGCTGGCTCGCCAGCTCGCACTTCAGCAGAAAAACCTGCTGCCCCTGCTGAGCAATCAGCAATACCAGAGCCCGCTTCCCAACCTGCTGCAGAAGGCCAGCCCACGGCTTAAACGGCAGGCGAGCGAGGCCAACCAGGCGGCCATCAGCCGACAAGGACTGGATGGCGAGGTCAAGCAACTGATGCAGTTGCGACTGGCCAACACCGATCAGGCCGCCGCACTGCAACAGGGCGTCGAACCGCTGGTCGCCTATGTTCCTAGTGGGGATGAGAAGAGCTGGAGCGCCATTGAAGCGTTCGACAGCGCTGGCAATCCCGTCTATCTGGATGTGGACAAGGCACCGGCCCGGCCGGTTCTGGTAGTCGAAGCCGATCCCGTCAAAGCCAAAAACGCAGGCTTGAAGGTAATGCGCAAAGCGCTGGCCGATGCGGATCTGCAAAGCGCTCCGCGAGTGGCGGCCAGCACGGCGCCACTCAAGACCAGTATCCTGAAAAAGATCAGACTGAAGGATGATCAGGAGCCCTGGCTTCTCGGCGCGGCCGAAGTGTATGCGGTGGTCGCAGGGGTTAATCCCAGTCGGGATGAACCAGTGGTCGATATTGTCGACATGCCCTACCTCGACTATGACAACACAGACTACACCCCCAACCAGATCCTGGTTTACTGGGATTGCTATCGCTGGGGTGCCGTCGATGTGGTGATGATGGAGCAGGATGACAACGTCAACTACAAGGAGCTGAGCGCCCTGCTGATTGAAGCTCTCAAACTCGGCTTTACTGCGGGTGGCGTGCCGGAAGCCCTGCCCTTCCTCGATCTCGGCGGTCGCATCGTCAAGGCTCTGCCCGACTCCTGGATGACCAACAACGACGACTATCTGGATACCTTCTACACACTGGAGCAGGATCAGGTCTATCGCCAGTATACGGGGGCTGCCGGTAATGCGGTTATCGATCTTGAGCCAAAAGAGATCGCCCCGACCAGACCTTGATAATCGGCCATAACGAAAAAGCCAATGAGCAACTCATTGGCTTTTTGCTTTTATCGCGGTGACCACCGGTCAACCCTTGGGACGAACCCCCAGAGTATGGCAGATGGCATAAGTCAGCTCGGAGCGGTTCAGGGTATAGAAGTGGAAATCCTTCACCCCTTCCTGACTCAGCACGCGCACCTGATCGATGGCGATGCTCGCCCCCACCAGATTGCGAGTCATCTGATCGTTATCCAACCCCTCGAAACGCTGATGCATCCAGCGCGGGATCTTCACGTTGGTAAAACCGGCAAACTTGGCCAGGGTCTGATAGTTGGAGACCGGCAGGATCCCCGGCACGATTTCAGCATCGATGCCGATAGCGGCGCAGCGATCCCGAAAGCGCAAATACGTTTCCACATCGAAGAAGAACTGAGTGATGGCGCGGTTGGCACCGGCATCAATCTTGCGCTTGAGATTGAGCAGGTCGGATTGCGCACTCTTGGCCTCCGGGTGACCTTCCGGATAGGCGGCAACCGAGATATCGAAGTCCGCCTCTGACTTGAGCAGGGCAACCAGATCGGTGGCATACATATCCGGTTTCTCCAGCCCCTGCGGCAAGTCACCGCGCAGAGCCACGATATGACGAATACCGCTGTTCCAGTAGTCGCGGGCGATGGTGCGCAGCTCGTCGCGGCTGGCATCGATACAGGTCAGGTGCGGCGCCGCAATCAGGCCTGTCCGCTCCTTGATGTCCTTAATCACCTTGTGGGTGCGATCACGGGTACCGGAGTTGGCGCCATAAGTAACAGAGACGAACTTGGGTTCCAGCACTTTCAGCCGTTCGATGGACTGCCAGAGGGTATTCTCCATCCCTTCACTGTTGGGCGGAAAAAACTCGAAACTGACCGATATATCGCCATTCAAATCTGCCAAGCTCTGGTTGAGCGCCTCAACCTGACGTGCACTGTGAAATCCCATCTGCTCTTCTCCCTGTCCTGCAATCCATCTGCCTACGTCAAAACGGATGTTTGGACGTCTAAACGTCTTTATATTTATGAGCAAAACGACACAAAGTCAACAGGGATTTACCTCACATCCGATCTGACGAACTTCATATTTACAAAATTAACGGTACGTAACCGAAAAGTGCCCATCCCAAAATTGCCCCAGTCGAGTTATGATGGGGGCAGATCGTCCTGGACGTTCTGAATCTGCGTGTGATTGTTTGGCCGGAGGTTTCTCCGGCCCCTTTTCATTTATTTCCCACTCCTGCCGATAACAGAATGAGTCTTTGCAGGAGCACCATCATGGATACCCACCCCGGCTTTGCCACCGACTTGCTGTTCGATCGCTATCAGGGCGAGGTTGTTCAGCACGATCAGTTCTGGGCGGTTCGCACGCCGGATGCTCCCGACTACTACTTCGGCAACTACCTGCTGCTCCCCAACCCACCCAGCGACCGTGACAAAGGCTGGCTGGAAGCCGCATTCGATCAGTTGATCGGTCAAGATCCTCGAGTGCGCCACCGCACCTTCCAATGGCCACTGGCAGCCGGGCAAAACAGCCGGATCGCCGGTTTTGTCGCAACGGGATACCAATATATGGAGTGCGTGGTACTGGCGCTGGATGAACAGAGCTGCCCACCTCCTCACGACGACATGAACAAGGTTGAGGCACGCACCTTCACTACTGCTGATTGGCCTGAGTGGCTCGACTTCGAACTCAATGAACGGGATGAGGGACACTCGGAACAGAGCTATCTCCCCTATCTGCGATCCCGCCAGGCGCTCTATCAGGCCATGATTGCCGATGGACTCGGGGACTGGTGGGGGATCTGGAAAGAGGAACAACTGGTCGCCAGCTGTGGCCTCTTCTTTTGCGGCACACTTGGGCGCTTCCAATTGGTACGCACGCACCATGCGTGGCGCAACCAGGGGTTATGCCGCCAGCTGCTGAGTCAAGTGGCTCGCGCAGGATTATCCCGTGCCAAACAGCTGATCATAGTGGCTGACGAGCATTACCATGCCCAGCGCATTTACCGCTCTCTGGGGTTTGCCTCGGTTGCCCGCATCGGCAGCCTCTGCCGCTGGCCCCACGAAGCACAATAAAGCGATACCTGCTGGCCGCGAGCCATAAAAAAACGGGAGGCTGATGCCTCCCGCTCTTATTGATGCAGATGACCTATTGCTGTGGCTGCTGTGGCGCCTCCAGCTCGTTGGAGAGCGCCTGCTCCACCTCATCCGACGGCGCCGGTAATGGGGCAGCGGCCGCTGATGCGGGTTCTGCGGGAGTCACAGCTGGTGCCACCACGGCCGATGTTTCACTGGTCTCGGGGGCTGCGGACACCTCAGTCGTCGGCGCTGAAACTGGAGCAGGAGCAGGGGCAACCGTATCACACTGACAATCCGCGCTCTTGGCCTTGTTGCCCTGATGAGGGGCATACCAGCCCTTCAAGCCACCTTCCAGTCGATTTGCGGCAGCTTTGGGCTCCATCTTGCCAAGCAACACAGCCTGACTCACCTCGGCCAGTTCATCCCCCAACTTGGGCGTACCACGGGAGAAGATCTGGGTCGCCACCCGAATGGTCGAGTCACACTGATCGCGCCACTCCATCATCTCTTTGGCCGCCGGATTGGTGACATCGAAGAAGTGGTTGGAGAGGGAGAAGAATCCCGGCAGCGAGTTGGTATAGAGATCGGCAAATTGCGGCGTCGTCAGCCACTGCAGGAAAGCCATCGCCCCCTCTTTGTTCTTGCTGGCCGGGTTCATCCCCATACCGATATCGGTGTGGTCGGTAAAGAAACAGCCATCACCCTGTTTGGCCACCGGCGGGCGCATGACGCCAAAATCGACCTTGCCGGTGAAGGGAGCAATCTCCCAGGAGCCCGCCACGTAGAAGGCGGCCTTGCCCGAGGTAAACAGCTCGTTGCTGGTCGCATAATCGCGGCTCTCGCCACCTTCACCGAGGTAGGAACGCCAGCGGGCCAGCTCGTCGAACACCTTCACATATTGGGGGTTGTCCAACCGCTCCTGCCCGCCGATAAGTGCCAGACGGCCGTCCTCCCCCTTCCAGTAGTTGGGGCCAATGTTCTGGAACCCCAGTTCGGAGGCAACCCAGCTCTCGGAACCACTCATGGCCAGCGGCACATAGCGACCGTCGGCCTTGATCTTGTCCAGCACGGCGAAGAACTGATCGCGGGTTTGCGGCAAGGTGAGCCCCAACTCACTGAAGATCTTCTTGTTATAGAAGAAGCCATGGATCACCGAGGCCATGGGGACGCAGAAGGTCTGGGCACCGGAATCCGTCTGCCAGGGTGACTGAGCAAAACTCGGGAAGTTCTCCATCCCCGCCATTTCGGTCAGCTCGGCCAGATGGCCCGCCTTGAACAGGGCGAGCGAGTCATCAAACGGACGACAGGTAATGAGATCCCCCGCCTTACCGCCTTTCAGGCTCTCCCACAGGGTGGGCATGTAGTTGACGTTCTGCACCGGATGAAAACTCACCTTGATGCCGGGATGCGCCGCTTCAAACGCCGGGATAATCTTCTGCTCCCACAACGCCTTGTCATCGGTTCGCCAGCTTTCAATCACAAGCTCGCTGGCCATCAGCTGGCCACACAACAGGAGACTCAGGGCTCCAATCCACTTTTTAGACATAAGCCCTCCTAGACCTTGAAATGTGCGATCAATTGCTGCTGTTTGGCGACCAGATCGGCCAGCACTTCGCTGCTGCTGGCGGATTCGCGCGCCTCCCGCTCGGTCTCGTATGCCACATCGGCAATACCGGCGATATGACGAGCGACCCCCTGACTGACGGAGATCTGCTCCTGAGCGGCATGGGCCACCTGATCAGCCATCGACTTGATGGCACCCATCCGATCGGCAATGGATTGCAGCGCCACATCCATCTCGCGGGTCTGCTCAACACAGCTCTGGGTCTGCTCCTGGCTACGCCCCATCACTTCAACCACATGCTTGCTGGAGCTTTGCAGGTTCTCAATCATCCCCTGGATCTCTTCGGTCGACGTCTGGGTGCGATTAGCCAGCGCCCGCACCTCATCGGCCACCACCGCAAAACCGCGGCCGGCATCGCCAGCACGGGCCGCTTCGATGGCTGCGTTCAAGGCCAGCAGGTTGGTCTGCTCGGCGATGCTGCGGATCACATCGAGAATGCTGCCGATGTTGTTGCTGAATTCGCCCAGCTTGTAGGTGATCCCGACCGCCTCTTCCATGGCACCAGCCAGCTGCTCGGTGATCCGGCGAGTGGTGGCCACTTTCTGGCGCCCATTGCGCGCCTCTTCATCGGCCTGATCCACTTCCCGCTTGGTACCATCGGTAGAGCGGGCCACCTCGGTGGCGCTCACTTCCAGCTCGGTAATGGCGGCGGCCACCTGATCGGTCTGGCTCTTCTGCTCTTGCACCCGGGACATGGCCCGTTCGCTGATCTCGGCGGCGCGGCTCGCCTCATCCACCAGATGGCGGGAGCCTGCATTGATTTGAGAGAGCAGCTCACCGGTCTTGCCCGCCAGCGTATCGATAGAGCGGGAAAGGCTGCCAAATTCGCAACTGCTGCGGTAGTTGATGCGGCGGGTCATATCACCGGCCGCCATGTAATCGAGCTCCTTGTTGATCATCTGCAACGGGCGCTGAATGCTGCGCGCCGTGGTATAGCCGATCACCAGCGCCGCAGCGGCCGACATCGCGGCAACCACCAGGATCCAGAAGCTGGCACTGCTGACCGCCGCATCGGCGTTGATCCGGCTATCGCTGGCGATGGCTCCGGCAGACTTGCCCATCTCATCGAGCAAATTGAGGCTGTTGACCAGACTGGCATCCAGCTGCTGATTTTGCGTGGCCAGCGACAGCGCCAGTTGCTGAGCCTGACGCATGGTCGCCAACAAGCCCTGAGCGCCAAGCGCCAGCTCCTGCATCCGATCCAGATTGGAGACAAAGCGCGCTTTCACATCATCAGGCACCAGCACCCGCTCCAACCGCTTGCGGGCCATCTCGATATCCTTGCTGAGTACCTTTTCCAGCTCGTTCAGGTCGGTTTTGGCATCGGCACGACGGATATTCTTCAGGTCGCGGGCGATACCCGAGGTAATGAGCTCCGCCTTGTTGCGCATGGAGCGCTTGCTGGCAGTCTGTTGCAACAGCAGATCCGCCGCCCACTGGTAGGTATCCTCAAGGCGGATAAATTCCATCTCCAGCTTGTGGCGCTGCTCCAGTGCACTGACCCACTGTCGATGCTGTGCCAACACCTGATCCGCCAAACCATAAAATTGGGTGGTAGCACTCTCGACCTGCTGGAAGCGGGCACGAGCATCCGCTACGTCGGTAAATTTCCCCATCTCCTGACTCAGCAGGGCGAAGCGGTTCTGCTGCTCCTTGAACTGATTGGCCAGCTGCGGCAACTGGGCGGCATCTTCACTGGTGCGGTAGACAAGCACCCAGCGGTTACTATCCTGCAGTGCCCCCTTGAGACCTGCGACAGCCACCACCAGCGGGGTTGCCCGGTCAGATACGGCAGAGAGGCCGTCATTTATACCCTTGATTTTAAAGGTACTGATCACACCAAGCAGGATCAGCAATAGCAGCATCAACACGAATCCGGCGATGATCCGCTGCACGATAGATAAGCCCATGGAGACATCCTCACTCATTGGGGGAAGGTAAAGTGAACATAGTCACTATCGGCAGGCGTGGCGAATAACTGAAATAAAGCGGCAGGTATTTAATTGATTTGTATCGGGTTGGATCACAGTACAGACAAAATCAGCCATACGAAAAAAGCCCGGCACAAGCCGGGCTGAAAGAGACGTACTTTGCTATCTTCCGCGGTCCGTTCAGAACCGCAGTCAGAATCATTAGAAGCGGTAGCCAACACCCACCATAAAGGCCATCGGGTCGATATGTGTTTTAAAAGTGCCAACGCCATCGACTTTGACATCAGTGTCAATGTCCATAATCCAGGCAGAACCGTTCACAAACCAGCGGTCGGTCACAGCCATATCGATACCAACCTGGCCCGCCAATCCCCATGAGTCATCAAGACTGATATTGGCGCCATCCAGTTTGCCAACACCCTTCTCGTCAAAGAAGGTGGTGTAGTTGATACCGACACCAACATAAGGACGAACCTTGCTCTGGGCATCGCCAAAATAGTACTGGGCCATCAATGTTGGAGGCAGATGTTTAACCTTGGCAATCTCACCAAGATCGCGAGTACTCACTCTATGGGAGAATGGAGTTGCAGCCAACAACTCAACCCCCCAGTTGTCGGTGATCATATAACCGAGGGTCAGGCCAAGCTGTTGATTGCTATCAATCTGAAACTCACCAGTGTTAAGCACATCATCACTGCTCTCCTGAGGAGAAACGATGGCCAAACCACCACGAACCAGAATATCGCCAGCCTGATGGGCCATGGCGAAAGGAGAGGTCACTGCAGCGGCAATCATCAGAGGAAGTAATTTTTTCATCACGTAATCCCTTTTTTTGTTTTCATTTGATGCTGTAAGCCCGCTGACTATATGCCCTTGTAAATGCAAAGTTATTGACTTGAAGCAAAGGTTGCACAGAAATAAATCGATTGGTGTGACATCTTTGCGCGCCATCCCAATCTCGTTGAGTCCCCAGACAACAAGCCGAAATGCCTGTTTCGACAGGTTGTAACTACCCGCATCCAGCGCCAAAAGAAGCAAGCAAACCACATCTTATTGCGCGGCAGAGCGGCTATTAATTGTTGTTAACATGGGCAAATAAGCGTATTTTTTGCGCCATACAAGTTACTGGGAAGTAATGGTTTATTTATGAAAAATGAGTCGAAATGGCAAAAGGTGGGGGCCTTTCTCGCGGCCGTGTGGGGAATCGGATCCTTTCTCTTTATCCTGCTCGGTTTTATTGTCGCCCTGGCCTATCTGGTATTGGTACGGCAGGGTTAATCCGGGTTGACAGAGTGCAGCAGGGTGATATTCCCCCCTTCAGCAAGCTGCTCCGGAGTCTGGCCCATGCCCTCCGCAGAGAGGGTACCAGCGTAGCCACACCACCGATTTCGCCCACCAACTTTGGCCTGATACAGCGCCATGTCCGCCAGTTTGAAGCTATGACTCCAGAATGAATCCGTGTACTCCGGGTGCAACGGATAGCGGCAGAACCCCAGCGACACCGTCAACCAGAGTGGCGCATCCTCTCTGCCAAAGCGGTGCTGAGCGACACGCTGGCGCAGATATTCGACCCGCAGCGCCAACTCTTGCTCGTCATCCACCTGCAACAGCAACAAGAACTCCTCCCCGCCCAGCCGGATGATAGGCTCGCGCTCTCCTGTCACCACCTTGCGCAGCAGATCCGCCAACTGTTTCAGCACCAGATCCCCGATGTCATGGCCAAGGCGGTCATTAATCCGCTTGAAATGATCCAGATCCAGCAGCAATAACAGACAAGGTTTGGCCCGGTTGGCCTGCAACCAGCCATCGAGATAGCGACGATTGAAACAACGGGTCAAGGGGTCGGTGAATGCAGCCATCTCCATCTGGCTGGATTTTTCCAACAAATCATCGTGTTGCTGACTGACCTTGCTGGCCATCTCCTTGAACTTGCCGCTCAGGGTCGCCATCTCGGCGCTGCTGTCGATATAGGGGATCAAGGTGGCATCTGGCCGATCGCCAAAGCGTTGCAGCGCCGACACCAGCTGCTGCAACGGGGTAAGCACAATGCTATTGAGCCGATACATGGCGATCATGACGCAGATAAAACTGATAAACAGCATGCCGATAAAGGTCCAGAGCGCCCCCTCCATGACGCCACTCAAGATCTTTCTCTCCTCCTCAATCACCAGAGTCAGCACCGGCTGGTTATCACTGTTAAGCAGACGTACCTCCCCCCTCAGCCGATCCAGCCCCAGGTCAATCAGGCGGTAGGTCACTTGCGGTTTCAGCGGTTTGAATGTGGCTGCGATATTCAGATTGGTGTCTGAGATCGCCAGTGGCAACGCGGTACGCTCAGAGAGCTGCTGGAGATACTCTTCATCAAGCCAGCGCACCACCAGCAAGAAGCCGTTGAAGGGGGCGGAGTTGTCACTGTCTCTGATCGGCTGCCACGAGTACATCAGCGGTCCCCATTGGGAGGCGCTAATGCCGTGCAAGTTGATACCTCCTTGCGCCACAGATTGCGCTCTCAACTGCTTTTTCAGATCATCAAGGAAATAGGGAAACTGATCATGATTGATGCCGGGCGCATCGGGTAGCAGGGTCCGGGTCCAGATCTCGTAGCCGGTGAGATCCATGAAACTCATCAGATTGAGGCGAAAGTCCCGCATCGGCATATCATTGAGCAGGTTGGAATCAATATATTCCCGGCTTCTGCCGATCATAAAACGATGGCTGTCATCCCAAATGCCCCAATCCCGACTGAAAGCATCCAGTGCTGCCACATCGGACTGCACCGCACTGCTCATTCGCAGCAAGTGCTCCTTCATGCGCTGCTCTTCAATCCGGGTGGCAGCAGGGATCTGGGCCCACGCTAACAGGATCAATAACAGCAAAATAGCGCCCAACCAGATAGGGAGCATGGAGTAAGCCAACTGATGATCAATCGTACGCGGAGCCTGAGCCATAACCTGATATATCCATTACCATGATGTCGTGATACCCAGCCAACCCACCTCACACGAGCTGCCCCTTCATATGTCCGATATTCATAGTAAAAAAGGGGCCAAAGGCCCCTTCGATTATAACGACTTATCGCGTCAATAGCGGGCGCAAAAAACGCGCCGTGTGAGACTCGCCATTATTGCAAATCTCCTCCGGCGTCCCCGTCACCAGAATACGGCCACCACCGGCCCCCCCCTCCGGCCCCAGATCGACGATCCAGTCGGCAGTTTTTACCACATCCAGATTGTGCTCGATGATGACGATGGTGTTGCCGCGATCCCGCAGCTGGTGCAGCACCTTGAGCAATTGCTGGATATCGTGGAAGTGCAACCCGGTGGTCGGCTCGTCCAGTATGTAGAGGGTCTGACCGGTATCCCGCTTGGAGAGCTCGCGCGCCAGCTTGACCCGCTGCGCCTCGCCGCCCGAGAGGGTAGTGGCCGACTGGCCAAGCCGGATATAGGAGAGGCCCACATCCATCAGAGTTTGCAGCTTGCGCGCCACCGCCGGCACCGGATCGAAGAACTCGCGGGCGTCCTCCACCGTCATCTCGAGGATCTCGTGGATGTTCTTGCCCTTGTATTTCACCTCCAGGGTCTCGCGGTTGTAGCGCTTGCCCTTGCAGACGTCACACGGCACGTAGACATCCGGCAGGAAGTGCATCTCCACCTTGATGACCCCATCCCCCTGGCACGCCTCGCAGCGCCCTCCCTTCACGTTGAAGGAGAAGCGGCCCGGCTGGTAGCCGCGCGAGCGCGCCTCCTGAGTGCCGGAGAGCAGCTCGCGGATCGGGGTGAACAGGCCGGTGTAAGTCGCCGGGTTGGAGCGCGGGGTGCGGCCGATAGGGCTCTGGTCGATGTCCACTACCTTGTCCAGATGCTCCAGCCCCTCGACGCTGCGATAGGGTGCCGGGGTGGACTCGGTGGCCTTGTTGAGCTCGCGATGAGCGATGCGGAACAGGGTGTCGTTGATCAGGGTCGACTTGCCGGAGCCGGAGACGCCAGTGACGCAGGTCATCACCCCGATGGGCAGATCAAGATTGACGTTGCGCAAGTTGTTGCCGCTTGCCCCCTTGAGTTTCAACCACTTGCCGGTGAGCGGCGTGCGCTCGGCCGGAATGGCGATCTGCTTGCGACCGGAGAGGTAGTCACCGGTCAGCGACTCCGGATTGTCGATAATCTGCTGGGGGGTGCCCTGCGCAACAATCTCGCCACCGTGTACACCCGCCCCCGGGCCGATATCCAGCACATGGTCGGCGAGGCGAATGGCATCCTCGTCGTGCTCCACCACGATCACCGTGTTGCCGAGATCGCGCAGATGGGTGAGGGTCTTGAGCAACCGCTCGTTGTCGCGCTGATGCAGACCGATGGAGGGCTCGTCCAGTACGTACATGACGCCCACCAGCCCGGCCCCGATCTGGCTGGCCAGTCGGATGCGCTGCGCTTCGCCGCCTGAGAGGGTCTCGGCACTGCGGGACAGGCTCAGATAGTTGAGACCGACGTTCACCAGGAAGCCGAGCCGCTCGACGATCTCTTTCAATATCTTCTCGGCAATCTGGGCGCGCTGGCCAGTGAGGTTAAGTCCCTCGAAGAAGGCGAGCGCATCGCCGATGGACTGCTCGGCGATGGCCGGCAGGTTGCGGTTGTCGACGAAGACGTGGCGTGCCTCCTCCCGCAGTCGGCTACCACCGCAGCTGGTACAGGATTTGTTGGCGATGTATTTGGAGAGCTCTTCACGCACCGAGTTGGACTCGGTCTCCCGGTAGCGCCGCTCCATGTTGTGCAGGATCCCCTCGAACGGGTGCTTGCGCACCACCACGTCGCCGCGATCGTTCATGTAACGGAACTCGATCTCGGTGCGACCGGAGCCGCGCAGGATCACCTCCTGAGTCTTGACCGGCAGATCCTCCCACGGCGTCTCCAGATCGAACTTGTAGTGCTCGGAGAGGGATTTCAGCATCTGGAAGTAGTAGAAGCTGCGCTTGTCCCAACCTCGGATGGCGCCGTTGGCCAGACTGATGGCCGGATCGCCGATCACCTTGGCAGGATCGAAATATTGCTGCACCCCGAGGCCGTCACAAGTCGGGCAGGCACCGGCCGGATTGTTGAAGGAGAAGATGCGCGGCTCCAGCTCCGACATGGAGTAGCCACACTCCGGGCAGGCGAAGTTGGCGGAGAAGGTCATGGGGGCAACCCCCTCTTCCCCGTCCATTGGCACTACCAGCACGATGCCGCCGGAGAGGGTCAGCGCCGTCTCGAACGACTCGGCCAAACGCAAGGCAAGGTCCTCGCGCACCTTGAAGCGATCCACCACCACCTCGATGGTGTGCTTCTTGTGCAGCTCCAGCGTCGGAGGATCGGAGAGGTCGCACACCTCGCCGTCGATACGGGCACGGATGTAGCCCTGGGCCGCCAGATTCTCCAGCAGCTTGGTGTGTTCCCCCTTGCGATCGCGCACCACCGGGGCCAGCAGCATCAGCTTGCTCCCCTCCGGTTGAGCCAGCACCTGATCCACCATCTGACTGATTGTCTGGGCGGCGAGCGGAATGGCGTGGGTCGGACAGCGGGGCTCACCGACCCGGGCAAACAGCAGACGCAGGTAGTCGTATATCTCGGTGATGGTACCGACGGTCGAGCGCGGGTTGTGGGAGGTGGACTTCTGCTCGATGGAGATGGCGGGCGAGAGCCCCTCGATATGGTCAACGTCCGGCTTCTCCATCAGGGAGAGGAACTGGCGGGCATAGGCGGAGAGGGACTCCACATAGCGGCGCTGCCCCTCGGCATAGAGGGTATCGAACGCCAGAGAGGATTTGCCCGAACCGGAGAGGCCGGTGACCACGATCAGCTTGTCGCGGGGCAGGGTCAGATTGATGTTCTTGAGGTTGTGGGTGCGAGCACCCCGGACCACGATCTTTTCCATCTTGTTGCACGCTCGATACAGAAACCTGAGCGAGTCAGTATGGCATAGAGACTACTGGATGAATAGACAGTCATGAGAGGAAATGCGCATCATCCGGCGCACGCCATCTGCTCATTTTTCTCCACCAACAGACGCTCGTTTTGCCATATCCGGGCGGTGACCTCGACCCGATAGGGGCAACGCAAACCCAGCCCTATTTTGCCAGCCGCCATGACCACTCCAGCCTGCAGCGACAGATTACGGCTCTGGCGCTGAATCGTGCTCCCGGCGGCCCCTTCGCTATGCACCAACAACCTGAAGCTCACCGTCACGTCGCTCTTGCTGAGCAGACTCGGGGAAAGTGACAGCCCCTGCTCGCTCTGCACCATATTGAGGGACAAACGGATAGATGGATCGGGTTCCATCTCGGTTTCTTTTGCGCTCGCTGGTGAGGCAACGCGAGGAACCAGCATCAACCCACAGAGCAGCACCAATAAAAGAGGGGCCCGCAGGCCCCTGAATCCGGAGATAACCATCAGTTGCTACCAGAACCCTGATAGACATAGGCACGGTTATCGCTGCCCAATACGGTCACATTGGCAGTATTGAAGCTTTCGTTTTGCACCACATCAACGGTGTTGCGCCCCCCACCAACCCCAGCATTGACGTAGACATTAGCCTCGTGCTCAGCGCCGTTCTGGGTCACGGTGAGTTTGTTCTCGCTACCCAAGTAGGACTCAACCTTGGCATTGTTCAGCTCACCATCCTGGCTCACTTTGACCACAGACTCAGAGTGAGACGCATCGGCATAAGCCCAGTTGTCAGTACCTTTCTGAGCAACGACCAGCTCGTTGTCCGAGCCCCAGGTCCATGCGCCTTTGCCTTCACCATCACGAGCAGATGCAACCTGGTTGCCAGTTCCGTTCTGGTCGATATCGATGGTATTGCCGCTGCCTGCTTGTTGCACTGCATTGGCATAGTTGTCATTGCCTACCTGATCAATGGTGACCGCACCATCGGTACTGCTGGCTAACTGATTGACCACGGCCTTGTTGTCATCACCTGTCTGGTTGATCAAGGCATCATTGCCAGTACCTTGCTGGTCGGTCTCAATACGGTTGCGATTACCATCTTGTTTCAACTCAGCAAACTCGCTGCTACCACTCTGTTTTGCCAGCAGGTGGTTGCCCTCCCCAGCATCAGATCCTTGTTGCAGGGTCACCACCTTACCGCCGGTTCCACTTTGCTCAACAGTCGCTACGTTGGCACTATCGTATTGAGTGACGTCTGCATTGTTCAAAGAACCACTCTGAGTCACCACTGCAGATGTTCCTTCCGCCGGTGCATAGTCATAGTTACCGGTTGCCTGCAGCACCTTGGTGATATTGCTCTCTCCACGTTGTACCACTTCGGCGTTGGCTCCATCAGCCGCTGTCTGGGTCACGTCAGCCTTGTGAGCCCCCCCTTCTAGCTGCTGTACACTCGCCCGAGCGAAATCGGATATCTGGTTATTAATGACAGCCTGATTACCATCCGAGATTTGAGTGATCATGGAGTCAGCTCCGTCACCATTATCTTGCTTGATCTTGGCGTCGTTGCTCTCCCCATCCTGCACAACCCCGGCAACCGCACCGCCATTCTCAAATTGCTGAATCACATCAGCAAAGTTGTCGTTCCCCTTTGTATCGATGGAGGCTTTGGAGAGGTTAGTGTCACCTTGTTGCAAGATGTAACCACGGTTGCGGTCACCTACCTGCCGAGTATCGGCATCTGACTGGCCGGTATTCTTTTGAGTGGTAACAGCTGTGTTGTCGTTACCAGCTTGATCGATGTTAGCCTTGTTATCGACGCTTCCCACCACCTGGTTAATGGTGGCGGTATTGCCGCTCTGGGCCTGGTTCACCTCAGCCTGATTGCCAGTAGATGCCGCCCAGGCGGTGCTGGTCGCCAGAAGAACTGCCGAGGCAATGATGGTACGTTTAAACATGATTTCCCTCTCGTGCTAATGGTTGAGCCTAGGCTCAGTTGGTTTGAACGACATTTACTTGCTGATTGGCTCCCGTCTGAATAACGGTTGCCGCCAATCCGTTACCGTTTTGCTCGATGCTGGCCAGATTGCCATCACCCAGCTGGATCGCCCGGGCCTGATTGTCTGCCCCTTGCTGACTGATCCAGGCTTCATTGCCGCTGCCTTGTTGCAGCAGCCAAATCCGGTTATTGATACCCGCCTGATAGAGCTCGGCGCTATTGCCTTCGCCCAGTTGCGCGCCATTGACCCAGTTCTCATCTCCCACCTGGGAGAGCGCCAACTCATTGGCCCAACCCTGTTGCAGCAGGCGCGCCTGATTCAGCTCCCCTTGCTGGGTGAGGTGCAGTTGCTGCTCGCTACCGAGTTGCCACAACAGCGCCTGATTCCCATCGCTCTGCAGACCGGAATCCAGCTCGCTTGCCATCGCCAGCTCGTCGAAAACGGCAGGCTCTGCGGCGAGTTGCGGGGCGCCCGATATCAGCAGGAAAAAGAGAGCACTCAACAGGTGTTTCATCGCGCCATCGCCTTGTTGGAAAACGCCCACAGTATCCCTGTCAGACCAGAGGCGGCCTATCAGGCACTCCGCTGATTCGAGGATGAAAAGCGCCGCCCTGTCGCTGAGCAGAAAGTCTTAATTCGTATTCGATGGAGGCCAAAAAAATGGCTCTGTCCCAATTACGTGTTGAAAGGCTAATCTTGAAGTAGGCCATCACCTTGAGGTCAACCATCATGGATACCCCAGCCTTTCAACACCT